>JBDTXL010000094.1:0-13845 GCA_040006195.1 Gemmatimonadota bacterium
CTTCGTCGGCGCGGACAACGGCGACACAGGCGTCTCCGTTTTTCTCTTCAACGGTGAACCGGGAAAAGGACCGGGCCCGCATCGTCATCCTTACGACGAGATTCAGTTCATTCGCGAGGGACGCGGACATTATATAGTAGAGGGCATCGAATTCGAGGCCGGCGCTGGCGACATCCTCGTCATCAAGGCGGGCGAGGTGCACTCCTTCATGGTCATCGGCGATGCGCCGCTCGTGCAGCTCGATGTGCACCTGAGCCCGACGTTCGTGCAGGACAATCTCGACGGCTGAGGAATTGAGTCCTTCCGAAGGACGGCGCTATGGAGGTTGGCGAGGCACTTCGCCATCTTCATCTGACGCGACCGCACGTACGACCCCCATGCTCCCCTCTCCGTGATCGACGACACCCTCCGAAGCCCGCTCGCCGATCGCTATCGCGTCGAGCGCGAGCTCGGGGCGGGAGGGATGGCGACGGTGTATCTCGCCGAGGATCTGAAGCACCGTCGCAAGGTCGCGCTCAAGCTGTTGCGCCCGGAGCTCACGGCGCTGCTCGGTCCCGAGCGATTTCTTCAGGAGATCGCGCTCACGGCATCGCTGCAGCACCCGCACATTCTTCCGCTCTTCGACAGCGGCTCGATCGACGGTCAGCTCTTCTACGTGATGCCGTACGTCGACGGCGAGACGCTTCGCCAGCGAATCGCTCGCGGCGCGATCCCGATGGACGAGGCGCTCGACATTCTCCGCGACGTCGCCCGCGCGCTCGCCTACGCACATGCGCAGGGCGTCGTGCATCGCGACATCAAGCCCGACAATGTTCTGCTTTCATCCGGCACCGCCGTCGTCAGCGACTTCGGCATCGCGAAGGCGCTCAGCGCCTCCCGCGAGCCCGACGAACCGGCGAGCTTCACCCTCACGCGCGCCGGCACATCGCTCGGCACCCCTGCGTATATGTCGCCCGAGCAGGCGATCGGTGATGTGGTTGATGCGCGCACGGACGTCTACGCGTTCGGCGTGATCGCGTACGAGCTGCTCGCGGGCGCGCACCCGTTCGCGTCGCACAGTACGACGCAGCGGCTGATCGCTGCACAGCTGAGCGAGATGCCCGCACCGCTCGCGACGAAGAACCCGTCCGTGCCCTCGGCGGTGTCCGCGCTGGTCATGCAATGTCTCGCGAAGGATCCTTCAGCGCGCCCCGCGAACGGGGGCGAGCTACTCGCGCGACTCTCGGCCGCATCGACGAAGGTCACTTCACGCGCGCGCCTCTGGCCGCTCGTCGCCGCCGCCGCGCTGTTCGTCGTCTCGCTCTCGGCGATAGTCATCTCGCGCCGCGGCACCGTGGCGGCATCCGCGCGCTCGATCGTCGTCGTCCCCTTCGACAATCTCGGCAACCCATCCGATGCGTATTTCGCCGAGGGGATGAGCGACGAGATCGCGGATCAGCTGGCGCGTCTGCCGGGGCTACAGGTGATAGGACGCGAGGGCGTGAAGCGCTTCAGCGGGTCACAGAAGTCTCCGCGCGACATCGCGCGCGAGCTCGGAGCGGCGTATGTGCTGAGCGGAACGGTGCGCTGGGCTCGACAGGCTACGGGCAGCGGCGAGCTGAACGGCGCGACGCGCGTCCGCATCGTGCCGATACTGCTCAACGTCGCGAGCGGAACGCAGGCGTGGGGGCAGCCGTACGAGGAGCCTCTCACCGATGTCTTCAAGGTCCAGGCGAGTGTGGCCGAGCGAGTGGCGACTGCGCTGTCGGTCACGCTTGGCGACACCGCGCGCGCAGCGCTGCATCACGAGGAGAGCACGAATGCCGACGCGCGCGACGCGCAGCTGCTCGGTCGCTTTCTCCTGCGACAGCGCGGGCTGTCCAATTTGCGCCAGGCGGCGGATGCCTTTCAGCGCGCGATCGCGCGCGACTCGAATTACGCGCGCGCGTGGGCGGGATTGTCGGAGGCAACAGGGCTCATTCCCGGGTACAGTGACACGGTGCTGGACGATTCGGCCTATCGCGCGCGCGCCGGTTGGGCAGCACAGCGCGCGCTGGCGCTCGATAGCACGCTTCCCGAGGTACAGATCGCGCTCGCACGTGCGCTCGCGACGGACTTTCGTTTTCGCGAGGCGCTTCCGCGCGTGCAGCGAGCGATCGCGCTCGATCCGAACGCGACGCTCGCGTACGCGCTCGAGAACGAGATCCTCACGGCACTCGGGCGCACAGCCGACGCGGACTCGGCGATTCGTCGCGCGTTTGCACTCGATAGTCTGTCGCCGCTGGTGCTCAACCTCACGTCCACCGAGTACGCGGCGGCGGGAAAGTACGACAGCGCGATCCACTATTCGGAGCGCGCCGTGTCGATCTCGCCGGAGGTCAATCTCTGGAAACGCAGCCTCTCGATGAGCTACGCGCTTGCGGGTCGCTTCGAAGACGCCGTGCGCGTTTGCGAAGCGACGGGGCAGACGCCCGCGAGATGCACGGGCATCTACGGCGCATTCTCGGCCGATCCCGCGCGCCGAGCGGCGGCGGCGGAGCAGCTGGGAGAGATGGGTCGGCTTCCGGGTGTCACCGGGGCGCCGGGCTATACAGCGCTCGCATATGCCGGCCTTGGCATGGCGGACTCCGTGTTTGCGCGTCTCACCGTCGCGGTCGATCGGCGCGACGATGTGCTGGAGCACACGGTCACGCAACGGCTGTTCGAGCCATATCACAAGGATCCGCGATGGGACAAGATCATCGGCGCGATGCAGCGTCGATGAAGGCGATCGCAATGCGAAGCCGCGCTCTCGTTGTTTACGCCGCCGTCTGCATATTCGGAGCCTGTGCCGCACCCCCCGTCGCGGAGCGTACGTTGAGCGCAGCAACTGACACCGCGTATCCGCACGCGTCCGAGCCGATCGGCACCGTGCGCCAGATGTACGACGGCGCGCTCACCCCCGAGCTCGCCGTCAACACCTTCCGCAACATCGATCGTCTCTTCCCCACTCGAGTGGTGGCGCACGGCACGCATCCGAAGCCGCTCCCCGCATCGAGCACGCCGCTCGGCGACCTCCACTTTCGCGCTGGCGACTCGACCTACGATCTCGCGCGCTATCTCGAGCTCAATCGCGTCTCGGGAATTCTGGTTCTGAAGGACGGCCGCATCGCCCTCGAGCGCTACCGTTACGGTAACTCCGCGCGCACGCGCTGGATGTCGATGTCCGTCGCGAAGTCGATCACGTCGACGCTCGTCGGCGCCGCGCTCAAGCAGCATCGTATCGCGTCGCTCTCCGATCCGCTCACGAACTACGTTACCGCTCTCAGAGGCAGCGCGTACGACGGTGTGAGCGTGCGCGACATCCTCATGATGTCATCCGGCGTCCGCTGGAACGAGGCGTACACCGACTCGTCATCGGATCGCCGGCATCTGCTCGAGGCGCAGATCGCGCAGAAGCCCGGCGCGGCCATGAAGCTGATGTCGACTCTCCCGCGCGCCGCGAAGCCTGGTTTCGCGAACAACTACAGTACCGGCGAGACACTGGTCGCAGGTGAGGTCGTGAGCAGCGCCGTCGGTCGCTCGCTCGCCGAGTATCTCTCCGAGCGCATCTGGAGCCGCTACGCGATGGAGTCCGACGCGAGCTGGTGGCTCGACTCACCGAGTGGCCACGAGATCGGCGGCAGCGGCTTCAGCGCGACACTTCGCGACTACGCGCGCTTCGGGCAGTTCATTCTCGAAGGGGGAGTTACGAACGGCGAGCAAATTCTGCCGGAGGGATGGGTGCACGAGGCATCGACGCCGAAGACGCTGCTCGACGGCAGTCCACTTCCCTACGGCTACTTCTGGTGGCCGGGCACCGACGCCGCCCAGCGCCGCGACGGTGCCTTCGAGGCGAACGGAATCTTCGGCCAACACATCTACATCAATCCCGCCGTGCATCTCGTCATAGTCGTGTGGAGCGCGCAGACGAAGCCGACCGGCGGCGCGGTCATCGACGACTGGAACTTCTTCGACGCGGTCGCCGAACAGATGAGGCGATGACGACCTCCACTATCCACGTCAGACGCGCAGTCGAGCACGACGTACCCGCGCTGCTCATGCTGATGCGGCAGCTGGCCGAGTTCGAGGGGTACGACGCGGACTTCGCGGTGACGGAGGAGACGCTCCTCGCGCAGGGGTTCACCGGAGAGACTCCCGACTTCTTCGCGATCGTCGCCGAGGACGCGACCGCGGCGACGGGAATGATCGGGATGCTCGTCTACTACATCATCCCGTTCACCTTCCGTGCTAGACCGACGCTGTTCATCAAGGAGCTCTACGTCGCCGAGCACGGTCGCGGACTGGGCGTGGGCGAGGCGCTCATGCGCGCGGCGTCGAAGACAGCCGTAGAGCGCGGCTGCGCGGCTATCAAGTGGCAGGTCGCGGACTGGAATGCGAGCGCGCGGAAGTTCTACGAGCGGCTCGGCGCGAGTCCCGATCCGATGTGGGTGGACTACTCGCTCTCGGAACAGGCACTTCGCGAGCTCGCGAACGAAGGCTGATCCCACACACGACGGTGCGTAGCGTTACCGTCCGGAATCGAACAGCAATTCCACTATTGCGCGATCGATCGTCGAACATTACCGTCATATGGGATTCCCATAGGAACAAGGTATGAGCGATCGCGTAGACGTCAAACAGGGCACACTCGCCCTGATGATCCTCGGCACATTGGACGCACTCGGGCCACTCCACGGCTACGGGGTTGCGCGCCGCATCGAGGAAACGAGCAGGAATCGCATCACGCTCAACTACGGCACGCTCTACCCCGCTCTGCTCAAGCTCGAGCAGCACGGCTTCATCAAGGCCGAGTGGCGTCAGTCGGAGAATAACCGGCGTGCGAAGTTTTATTCGCTCACGGCGGCGGGACGTAAGCGTCTCGCGAGCGAAGCGCGCGAATGGAATCAGATGGCCGAGCTGCTCGCGGCGTTCCTTACGCCGAGGAGCGCGGCACCATGAGCTATCTGCGCCTGATGCGCGCGCGCGTCGCCGGACTTTTCGCGAACGCGCGCACCGACGACGATCGCGAGGAGCTCGAGTCGCATCTCGAAATGGCGACGGCCGAGCACGTGCGACGCGGGATGCTGCCGGCGGATGCGCGGCGCAAGGCGATGATCGAGTCGGGCGGCCTGGTGCAGGCGGCCGAGGCGATCCGCGGTCAGCGCGGGCTTCCGTGGCTCGAGAGCATCGGAGTCGATGTGCGGTACGCGCTTCGAGCGCTGCGACACAGCCCCGCGTTCACTACCGTCGTCGTCGCCACGCTCGCACTTGGCATCGGGGCGAACACTGCGATCTTCAGCGTCATGCGCGGCGTGCTTCTCAAGCCGCTCCCCCATCGCGAAGGCGATCGCCTGGTCTATCTACGCCAATCGATGGATGGGCCTGGAGGAGAGAATATCAATTTCTCCGTCCCGGAGATCGAAGATTTGAAAAAGGGCGCGACCGCACTCGGCGGCATCGCCCAGTTCTCCGCGTGGTGGCTCACGCTCCTGAGCCATGGAGAGCCATCGCGGATGGAGGTGGGGCTCGTCAGCGGCAATTACTTCGATGTGCTGGGACTGAAGGCAGCGATTGGCAGGCTCACGGATGCGAGCAACGACGGTGCCGGAGTCGCGCCGGTGATGGTGCTCACGCACGACTACTGGGTGAGCCACTTCGGCGGCGATTCGAGTGTCGTCGGCAGGCAGGTGATCGTGGACGGCAGTCCGGTGACGGTGATCGGCGTGCTGCAGGAGGCGCCGCTCTTCCCGATTCGCGTCGACGCGCTGCTCAATATGGTAATCAGCTCTCATCACGTGAGCGCGATGATGGTGCAGGGGCGCACGCATCGCATGACGGAAGTGATCGCGCGCCTCGCGCCGGGCGCGACGGTCGAGCAGGCGCGCTCGGAGGTTTCGTCGGTGTATGCGCGCGAGCAGGCGGACTACAAGGAGGCATACGATCCGGGGTCGCACTTCCGTGTCGCGGTGATCCCGTTCAAGGAAGCGATCGACGAGAAGGCGCGACTCACCCTGATCATGCTCATGGCTGCCGCCGCGTTCGTGATGATCATCTCCGCGTCGAACGTGCTCAACCTGACGCTGATGCGCGACGTTGGAAGGGAGCAGGAGCTGGTGGTGCGCGCGGCGCTGGGCTCGGGCGTCGCGCGACTCCGGCGTCTTCTGCTCGTCGAGAATCTCCTCCTCGCGCTCACCGGTGCCGCGCTCGGCGCGATCATCGCGGTTAGCGGAGTGAAGCTCCTCACGCTGCTCGCGGCGCGCTACTCGCCGCGTGCGAACGAGATCCGTCTCGACGGCGCAGTGCTCGCTTTCACGCTCACGCTCTCCATTGTACTGGCGCTCGTGCTTTCGTTCGTCGCTGCGCTTCCGCGCGAAGGGTCGTTCGCGGCGGCGATCGTCTCCGGAGCGCGAAGAATGAGCGGAAGCGCGGGGCGCCAGCGGCTGCAGCGCGCGCTCGTCATCACGCAAGTTGGAGTCACGGTCGTGCTGCTCGCCGCGGCGGGGCTGCTCACGCGCACGATGATCCGGCTATCGGATGTTCGCACAGGACTCGAGACGGAAGAGGTGCTGTCCGTCAATGTGCCGCTGGTCACCCCCGCGCAGATGATCACAGGCAGCGGCGACGCCGACGCGAAGGAGCGCTACGAGCGGATGGAGCGCGAGGTGCGCGCGCTCCCGGGCGTCGTCGACGCAGGAGTCGGCTCACCGGGGCCGCTCAGAGGCTCGGATATCGTTCTCGAGGTGAAGGCGCTGGAGCGGCCGCTCGCGACGGGCGAAGCGATACCGCGCGCGGACTACCGCACCGCGAACCCCAGCTACTTCAGTGCCGCGGGCATACCGCTCATCGCTGGCCGAGAGTTTTCCACTACCGATCTGCCGGGATCGGCAAACGTCGTGGTCATCAACAAGACGCTCGCCGACAGACTCTATCCGCACGCGGATGCAATCGGCAAACAGATCGCGTGGACCGGCGACGTGCTGCGTTTCACTCCGTTCCACGGCGACTGGCGCACGATCGTCGGCGTCGTCGGCAACACGCAGGACGGCGGGCAGGATGCGCCGTTCCGTCCAGTCGTGTGGATGCCCTTCGCGCAGGAGCGGGTCACGGGAGGAGGGCTCGTGATCCGCGCCGATCGCAACGTCGATCAGATGAAGCTCGCGGTGGAGAAGATCGTTCACGCCATCGCACCGACAGCAGTGGTTGGCAATGTGGTGACCGTCGCGCAGATCAAGGATGAGAGCGTCGCGCCACGCAGACTCAACGCGGTGCTCCTCTCGTCGCTCGGCATTCTCGCCGTGCTCATCGCAGCAGTCGGCATCGCGGGTATTCTCGCCTTCTCGGTGAGCGCGCGTGTGAACGAGATCGGAATCCGCATGAGTCTCGGCGCCGATCAGGGCCGGGTGCAGCGGATGATCCTGCGCGAGGGCGGGACGATGCTCGGCATCGGGCTCGCGCTCGGCATTATCGTCGCGTACTTCCTCCTGGACGTGATGCGCGGTCTGCTCTTCGGAGTGATGCCTCACGATCCGTTTACTCTGCTGGCGGTAAGCGTCTTCATGGCCGTGGTCGGGCTTCTCGCGTGCTGGATCCCTGCGCTCCGCGCATCGCGCGTCGATCCTGCGATCACGATGCGCTCGACGTAGGCAGTCATGAGAGCCCACTGAGTATCTTGCGCCGCTACCACACACACCGGGGCACCCCATGTACGTCATTCGAGATGTTTTCTACTGCAAGCCGGGCAAGGTTCGCGCGATGACCGAGAAGTTTCTCGCGATGGCGAAGCTCGCGGGGAAGGTCGGAATGCCGCCAATGAGGGTCATGACGGACTTCTGCGCGGAGCGATACTGGACGATCGTGTCGGAGATGGAGGTTGCCGATCTCGGAGAGTTCGAGAAGATGATGGCGACACCATCGGGCTCGGCCGAGGACATGAAGCAGATGGAGGAGATCATGAAGGGGTATCACGATCTCATCGATCACGGGAAGCGCGAGATCTACAGGCTCGAAGGCTGAGCCGCCGCTTCTTCCACCTGGGCCAGAGCTCGGCCACCACCGTGTGCGCCCGAACTCCGGCCATGATCGTGTCGATGTAAGGGTGTGCGACATCGGCGGGCGAGCACTCTGTCGCCGACGAGGAGTGTGAGCGCGCAAGATGGTCGACGTGAGACGATGTTGGTCGAGACCACCCTTGACCTCTCGTGAGTCGGCACGTATATAGCCTTTTAGCTATGTACACTCAAAACTCTCCAGACTCCCTCAGTGCCATCTTCGGCGCCCTCTCCGACCCTACGCGCCGAGAGATGCTCGATCGCCTGAGCGCGGGCGCCCTCTCGGTGTCGGAGCTGGGCGAGCCGTTCGCGATGAGCCAGCCGTCCATCTCCAAGCATCTCAAGGTCTTAGAGAACGCGGGGCTCGTCGTGCGGGGGAGGGACGCGCAGTGGCGGCCGCGCACGATCGATGCCGCCCCACTCTGCGAGGCGAGCGCGTACCTTGACCGGTTCCGGAGGCTCTGGGAGGGGCGGCTCGATCGGCTGGAGCTCTATCTGAAGGAGCTACAGTCCAACCAATCACCCGAAAGTGATCCTGATGAAAATCTCTAGTTTGGCTATGAATTTCCCTAGTGCTCTCGCGGCCGCGATGCTCTCGATCGCGGGATCCGCCCAGGCGCAGAAGTCCCCCGATCTCGCGCCGTTCCTGATCGCGGATCGCGCGGCCGAGGTGGCGCTCGCGCGGAGCGCTGCGCCGAAGAGCGTCTCCGATTCCGCGACGATTCTCGTGCTGACGCGCGCGGGTCTCACGGAGAGCATTCACGGCACGAACGGCTTCACGTGCGCCGTGCTTCGTTCGTTCGACGGTGGCCTCGAGGATCCGAACTTCTGGAGTCCGAAGGTTCGCGCGCCGCTCTGCCTGAATCCGCAAGCGACACGCACGATGCTGCCGGAGATCGTGAAGCGCGCCGAGTGGATCATGACGGGCGTGAGCACGAGCGAGATCCGTGATCGGACGCAGCGAGCGTATGCGTCGCACGAATTCCCCATGCCGTCGGCAGGCGCAATGTCGTACATGATCTCGCACGAGCAGTATCTCGCCGATACCGAGCCGCACGGCTGGATGCCGCATCTGATGTTCTACTATGATAAGTCGATGCCCGCGTCCTCGTGGGGAGCGAGCCAGAAGTCGATGACGATCATCGACGGATCCGACGGCGATCCTGAGTCGCCGATCACGACGCTGTTCATCCCCGTGGCGAAGTGGTCGGACGGCGCGCCCGCGCTCGGACACTAGGAGTCGGCTGATGCTTCGCTCGACGCTCTCGGTGCGCGAACAGCCTTCGGACCGCGAGGTGCTCTTCTCACGCGCGCCCGAGGCGCCGCGCGAGCTCGTATGGAAGATGTGGTCGGAGCTGCGGCATCTCGATCGATGGTGGGGACCGGCGGGCTTCACGACGACGACGCACGAGTTCGCGTTCGTCGAGGGCGGCGCTTGGCGCTTCGTCATGCACGGCCCCGACGGCACCGACTATCCGAATCGCATCGTCTTTCGCGAGATCGATCCGCCATCGCGAATCGCGTACGACAACTGCTGGGATCTTCCGGGCGCGCCGGTCGACTTCACCGCCGTCCTCGCGCTCGATACCGACGGCGCGCGGACGAAGCTCTCACTCCGCATGACCTTCACCGATGCCGAGTCGTTCAGGAAGGCAGTGGAGCTATACGGCGTTCTCGACGGCGGAACGCAGACGCTCGACCGGCTGGCGGAGTATGTGAACAGCGTCGTTAGCGGGTGAAGCTGCGTAGAGTCGTGTCAGCGCGTGACGTCCCCGCACCTGATTGGCAGAATGCGAAGCCGTGTTGCATCCTATTGGAGATTCCATTCCGATAAAAACAACCAGCGACCGCATCGATCCGCACGGGGGAGCCAGCAGGGTGTACAGTGTGCTCGCGATCGTGCTCGGTCTGATCGGCAGCGCCCTTCTCGGATTCGGGGTTCCACTCGCTCGCCGTGCGCAAGCCTCGCGTCATTGGCCGGAAGTCGCTGGGAAGATCGTTGCCATAGGGATGTCGAGAATCTGGATCGGCCGAGGCACGCTGTACTTCCCCGACATTCGCTACGAATACACCGTCCATGCTGCCTCGCTCACGGGAACGCGGATCGGATGGCTCTCGACGCTTCCCGGATTCAGCCACGGCGCTGCGATCTACGCGCTGCAGCGCACGTACCCGCGCGGGATGCAAGTGCTGGTTCGCTACAATCCCGCCGACCCGCGCGACTCGGTGCTCGAGCCGGGAATTCGCCGAGGGCTGAGAACAGTTCTCGGCTCGGCCGTTCTGCTCATCATGCTCGCGCTGGCTGCCGTTGTTGCGGCGCGGATGCTCGAGACGCCGCCGAACTGAGCATCGAGCTTTCAAAAATCGCGATTCGCTCGAACGACAGGTACATTGTCGCTCATGACCGACAAACCCGACGGCTTTCTCGCCCTTCCCTCTTCGGGCACCGGACGCCCCGTGCTGGTGCTCCACGCGTGGTGGGGGCTCAACGACACGATCAAGTCCTTCTGTACCCGACTCGGTGACGCCGGCTTCGTTGCCTTCGCGCCCGATCTCTATCATGGCGGGATCGCCGACGACATCGCCGGTGCCAGAGCGCTCGGCACTACGCTCGACGCCAATCTCGAGCAAGCGAAAGCGGACATCGCCGAGGCGGTCGAGTATCTCATCGAGCGCGCGGGTCAGAGCGATCGTGGCATCGCCGTGATCGGATTCTCGCTGGGTGCCTACTATGCGCTCGATCTCTCGGTCAGCGATCCCGACGACGTTCGCGCGGTCGTCGTCTTCTACGGAAGCTGGGGCGGCGACTACTCCACGTCGCGCGCATCGTACCTGGGCCACTTCGCCGAGGATGATCAGTTCGAGCCGCAGGCCGACGTCGATGCGATGGAAGCGGCGCTCGCGAGCGCGGGACGCGCGGTGCAATTTTATCGTTACACCGGTACAAAACACTGGTTCTTCGAGAGCGATCGCAGCGATGTGTTCGATGAAGCGGCGGCGACGCTCGCGTGGGATCGAACGGTGGACTTTCTGAAAGCACTGCCTCGAATGAGCGAGTGAATGCGACCGCCTCGTGGACGTTGGTGCTACCTGCTCGTCACTCTCGCCGTTGCCGCGCTCCACTCGGCGATCTTTCTCAGCATATGGGGCGCGCTGATGGCGCGCGGCGATTTTTACGGATCGCGCGCGCCGCGCTCGCCGGCACTCGAGTATCTCACAGATGTTCTGGCGGCTCCGCTCTTCTATATCCCGGAGCATTGGTGGCTCGTCCTGCGCCCGTTGCTCAAGGATTCCGCGATTCTGATATTGCAGGCGATCCTCAACGGCGTCGTCTGGGGCGCGGCGGTCGCTTCCTTGCTGTATTATCAGCGAAGACGTCTCGATCGGAAGCAGCGTCCGATGGGACCGGGTCATTCGTAGCTGGCAGCTGGTGATTCGGAGTGGCGACATGGTAAGCAGTGACACAACCAAACGCCGCTACGCCTGGATCGGCGTAGTCCTGATCTTCGTAGGCCTGATCGGACACATCCTCGCCGCGCAAGCGATCGGCGGCACGCACCTGGCATTTCGCCATCACATCGTCGGATTCTTCGCGATCGCCCTCGTCTCCGCGCTTATCATCGGCGGCCTGGGTCGGCGTTTCGGCAACGGTCGGTACGACATCGTGCTGCTGATCTTCGGCGCCGTTCAAGCGCTCATGGGCCTCTTCGTCTACCTGACCCGCTTCTTGGTGCACGGTTGACTCGACCGCAGCACGATTCGAACTCCGCCTCCTTGAAGATTCCGCCGAGCGACCCCCGATTTCGCGCCGTTGTCGACAAGCGATTCAACAAGCGCTTCACCGCCGCACCGGACTACGTTTGTCTCGCCACAACCACAGATCAAGTAATCTCTGCCGTGCAGGACGCGGTGTCCGAGACGCGACGACTGGTGGTCACCAGCGGAGGCCACTGCCTCGAGGGCTTCGTATCCGACGCCGGCGTGCGCGTGATCATCGATGTCTCCCCGATGAAGCTCGTCTACTTCGATCCCGCCATGCGCGCGATCGCCGTCGAGGCAGGCGCCACGGTTGGCGAGACGTTCCGCGCGCTCTACGACTCATGGGGCACGGTGCTCCCGCTCGGCGAGTATCCCGAGATCGGCATCGGCGGCCACGTCGTGGGTGGAGCATTCGGATTTCTCTGCCGCGAGCTCGGCCTCGCCGCCGACTATCTATATGCAGTCGAGGTCGTGACGGTAGACAAGGATGGCAACGCGATCGTCGTAGTCGCGACGCGCGAAAGCTCCGATCCGAATCGCGAGCTCTGGTGGGCGCACACCGGCGGCGGCGGCGGCAACTTCGGCATCGTCACGCGCTACTGGTTTCGTTCGCACGATGCCGCCGTCGAGGATCCTCGACAGCTACTGCCACGTGCGCCAGAGTCGATCACGACGTTCAAGGCCGAGTGGGATTGGAACGACATTGATGAGCCGGCGTTTCTGCGCCTGATGCAGAATCACGGACGGTGGTGCGAGGACAACAGCGCAGCAGCTTCGCCGAACGCATCGATCATGACGCTGCTCGAGATTCATCGCAAACAGTTTGGGAAGATCATCGTCCGCGGCGCGAGCACGGCGGGCGAGCACGCCGAGCGCCAGTGGGACGACCAGATGGACGCGCTGTGCGCCGGCGTGGGTAAGTCGGCCGTACGAGATGTCGCGCGCCTGTCGTGGCTCGACTTTGCACTCGATCCGTGGCCCGAGATCTTCACCATGCCGCCCGGTGGTGTGAGCTCGAAGATGAAGGATGCTCTGCTTCGCAAGCGGCTCACCGATCGACAGATCGGCATCGTGTATGACCACCTCACGCGCACGGATCACGATGTGATGGGAGGGGTGTTCGGGCTCGCGACATACGGTGGCAAGGTCAACACCGTCGCCAAAGACGCGACCGCGTCCGCGGCGCGCAGCGCGATACTCGACGTGGCGTGCAACGTTGGCTGGATCGATCCCGCGGAGGAAGCGCAGAGTCTCGCGTGGGTGCGCGCGTTCTACCGCGACCTGTTCGGCGATACGGGCGGAGTGCCGACGCCCCGGGACGCGTACGACGGCGCGCTGATCAACCATCCGGACGTCGATCTCGCGGACGCGACGCTCAACAGCTCCGGCGTGCCGTGGCACTCGATCTACTATCAGAACAACTATCCCCGCCTGCAGAGAGCGAAGGCGAAGTGGGATCCACGCGACGTGTTCAACCACGCGCTCTCCATCCGTCCGGGGTGATCTCGGGCTCTCTTCTCGAGGAGTTTTTCTAGCTCGCCGCGCTCTTCCCCGACATCGCCTTCAACCGCTCGCGCGCATGCCTGCGGTTCGGCTCCTTCGCCAGCGTCGCACGATACTCGTCGCTCGCCTCGGCGGGCTTCCCCAAAGCGGCCAGCATGTCGCCGAGCAGCTCGCGCGCCGGCGCCAACGGCCCGGGCGTCACTGCGCTTTTCTCCGTCGAGTCTTCACGCGCGGCGGCCTCGCGCATGTGCGCCAGCGCATCGCCGTTGTGATGCTGCGCGAGCTCCAGCCACGCACTCGCGCCGAGTCTCCGCCTTCAGCTGACTCGCGTACGACTTGTCCGTCGGCGACGCAATTGCAACGAGCGACAGCGCGTGAAAGATGATCGCCTCGGTGTCGGCTGGCTGCGCCTCCACGAGAGCGTTCATCGCGCGCTCGTACCCAACGACTCGCGTGCGCTGGTCGACGTGCTTGAAGTCTTCGTACAGCTTGCCGACGGCGGAGATATATCCACGCTCGCGATCCGAGGCGTTTG
>JBDTXL010000095.1:0-2697 GCA_040006195.1 Gemmatimonadota bacterium
TCAGCCCCTCATGAAAAACGCCCGCCTTCGTGCTTCCGTCACCGATCCAGGTGATCGCGACGTTGTCCCGCCCTTGGAGGCGCATGGCGAGGGCAATTCCCGCCACCACGGCCGCGCAGTCGCCCACGATGCTCACCGGCGGCAGGATCCCGCGGGCGAAATCCCCGTAATGCCCATCCCGGCCGTGTGATGGGGAGTCGCCGGTGCCCATGTAGGCCCGGAAGATATCCGCGGCTGGCATGCCCATCTCGTTACAAGCGCCGGAGTTACGGATCATCGGGGCGACCACGTCGGCGTTCGGGCCGCGCCTGAGCGCGTGCACGGGGCCGACCGTTGCGGCCTCCTCGCCGGTGCCCAGCCACGCCTTCGAGATCACTCCCTGTTTCACGAACCGTTTCAGCGCGACATCGATCAACCGCGTGCGAACGAGTCCCGCGTACATGTCGAGCAGCTGGGGCTCCTGCAGTCGTTCAATGACGGCGGCGCGATCGGGATGCTTCGCTATCGCGCCGGCAAAGCGAGCCCGCTCCGTCTCATCGGGGACCCAGGCGACGTACTCGGGTGGCTCGAACGCCGCGTATCGCTTCATGGAGTGAAATCTGACCGCGCGCCGTGAGGCGCTGCAATGGGGCTGGGTGAGCGTATTCCGCCGCGCGGCCTATCGCCCGAAAATCCGATCCAGCACCCCGCTGTTCCCCTTCGCCGGCCCCGCCGACTCCGCCAGCGCCGTCGCGAACTCGGGCGCCGTCTGATACCGATCTCCCGGCTCGCGCTCCATGCTCTTCTGCAGCACCCGCTCGATGCCTGCGGCGAAATTCAAATCCGGCCGCGCCGCCCGGAGCAGCGTGGGCTCGCTCCGTAGCCGCGCGATCATGATCTCCTGCTGCGTGCGCCCCGTGAACGGCAGCTTCCCCGTCAGCATCTCGTACGCCATCAGGCCAAGCGAATACACATCGGTGCGCGGATCGAGCGCTTTCCCGCGCAGCTGCTCGGGGCTCATGAACTCCGGAGTGCCCAACACGATTCCAGTCGCAGTCAGCTTCTTGATCTCGGCGCTCACCGCGCGCTCCTTCGCGAGTCCGAAGTCCATCACGATCGCGCGCTCGGCGCCATCCGGCGCGCGGCTGATCATGATGTTCTCCGGCTTCAGATCGCGATGCACGATTCCGAGCTCGTGCGCCACCTGGAGTCCCGCTGCGATGTCGGTGATGTAGCGAACGGTCACCTCGATCGACAGCTGCTTCGCGCGGTTGGTGACATCGCACAGCAGCTCGCCCTGCACGAACGGCATTACCACATACACGAGTCCATTGCTCGTCTCGCCGAGCCTGATGATGTGGCAGACGTTCGAATGCGCCAGCCGTCCGCCGAGCTCCGCTTCGCGACGCAGCCGCGCCATCGCGGTTCGATCGTGGCTCAGTGCCGGCGAGAGGATCTTGATCGCGACCTGCTGCTTCGTGATCACATCGTCGGCGAGATACACGAACGACATCCCGCCTTCACCGATCTTGCGCGTGATCGAATAGCGCGAGTCGAGCGTCTCCCCAACGAGCTTCGAGTAGTCCGCTGGCTTTCCCGGCGCGGCGGCCGTGGGCCCCGACCGCTGCGCCGTCGCGCGACTCTCGGCGCCGAGCGGCTGGAACACGCGCGCGTGCGTAGGCGGCGGGGGCGTGGGCGGCGTGGGCGGCGTCGGAGGAATGAAAGGTGGCGCGTGCGGCGTTGACGCGGCCGCGGCGACGATCTCGAGCTTCGTCCCGTCCTTCGGGCAGAATCTGGCGTCGTCCGCGTAGACCGACTGGCAGCTTGGGCAGCGCGTGCTCATCCCGTAATTACCTGCAACTCATGTGCAAACGCGATTCCTGCCCTGCGCCTTGGCTCTGTACAACGCCTCATCGGCGAGCGCGATCAGCTCCTCGGGCGCCTGCACCTGCGTCGAAAGCACAGTGGCGACGCCGATGCTCACCGTCACCGCGGGCATGGGCACCAGCCCCTCCTGCGGCTGCTCGGTCACGCGCGCCCGGATGCGCTCGGCCACCTTCACGGCGCCGTCCTCTCCCGTCTCGGGGAGGATGACCACGAACTCCTCGCCGCCGTAGCGCGCGACGACGTCCACGGACCGTGCCTCGCGCTGAAGCACGCGCGCGACGCCGCGCAGCGCCTCATCGCCCGCGAGATGGCCGAAGCTGTCGTTCACCGACTTGAAGTGGTCGAGGTCGACCATCAGCACCGACAGCGTGAGCGAGTAGCGACGCGCGCGATCGAGCTCGGACTCGAGACGTTCCGTGAGCGCGCGGCGATTGAGCGTGAGCGTGAGCGAGTCGGTGAGCGCCAGCACCTCGAGACGCTCGTTGTCCGCGCGCGTGCTCTCCATCGCCTGCGCACGCTGGATCGCGCTCACCGCCGCCGTCACGACATCGTCCGCGAAGTCGACGTCGGAGACCTTGAGCGACGACTCGCCATCGAGCGTGCGCAGAAAGACCACGCCGGCCTCGACGCCATCAATGCGGAAGGGCAGCGCGATCACCGATCGCACCTTCACATCATTGCGGGAGCTTGCCCACTCGTTGCGCGCCTCGTCGTACAACGGGCTCGTGGTCACATCCTCGACGAGCACGGGCTCCGAGCTCTCGAGCGCGGCCCGGATCTCGGGATAGTGCTTGAGCTCGATCTCGAGATGACGCAGCCCCGGCGTCTCGT
>JBDTXL010000096.1:0-1883 GCA_040006195.1 Gemmatimonadota bacterium
TCGTCGATGACGGATGCGGAGCTGCGTGCACTCGAGAAGGATGGCTCGCTCTCTCCATCGGCGTGGCAGGAGGTGGTCGACGAGCTCCGCCGCCGAAGCGTGAGCGCGCCGCGAGCGGGAGCGGCGATGCCGGCTGCGGCAAGCGCGCCAGCGGCCTACACGATGTCGCCCTCGGTACCGGCGAGCGCCGACGATCCGCGCCTCGTGCAGGCGGTGCAGCACCTCAACGCGCTGCTCGTGCCGGGAGAGACGCTCGTCGCATACGCTGTCCAGCGGCGACTATTTGCAATTCTGCATCGGCGCATTCTCGTTGCGGCGACCACGGGCCGGCTCATTCAAATCAATCGCGGCATCTTCGGCGGCTACTCGCCGGTGGACATGCGCTGGCAGGACATCGAGAGCGCGCATCTTCGCGTCGGCATCTTCGGCGCGGATCTCACGATCTCATCCCGGGGACGACAGGATCTCGCATCGACGGAACAGGCGATTGGCGCGATCGGAACGCCGGGCCTTCGCAAGGAGCAGGCGGAGCAAGTCTACCGCGCCGCGCAGTCGCAGGAGCAATCGTGGCGCGAGAAGCGCCGCGTACGCGACCTCGACGAGCTCCGCGCGAAGTCGGGGGGCATTCAGTTCGGCAGCGGCGGCGCCGCGCCCACGGCGGCGGTTGGCGGCGGCGCGGCGAGCGACGATCCACTCGCGCGCCTCCAGCGAGCGAAGGAGATGCTCGCCGGAGGACTCATCTCCGACTCCGAGTACGAATCGATCAAGGCAAAGATCGTCGACCGGATGTAGAGTCGCGCCGGAGCACGGGCACCAGCCATTCGTTTCGCCGATTACTGACGGCTGGTCCCCATCGAGAACCGGTAGTCCTTAAAAGGTGAAGCTCACCGTTCCGAACGCCGCGATCGGCTGTCCCGGAGCGACGAGCCCACCGGCGACGAGCTCCGGATACGCTTTGTCGAGAATATTCCGAACACCAATCTCGAGCTCGGTCTTTCCGATCGTTCGTGTCGCACTCGCGTGAAGCAGCGCGTACGCCGGAAGGACGACACCCGGCTCGTCGAACGGCGAGTACGGTCCAACCGCGTTCGTGCTCAGTCGCACCGACCAGAGCGAGCCGGGCTTCGCCCACTGCAGCGCCGCAGACCCGATGTACTTGGCGGTGTTGTACACGCGCTCTCCCGAGAGCGTGTCCACTTGCGTCTCATCATCCTTCGCCGTCGCTATCAGCCGCTTGTAGCGCGCATCGTTGAACGTCCAGTCGCCGGTGAGGGTGAGCGACGTCGACATCGGCGCCCGCAGCGAGAGCTCGACACCCTGACGTCTGCTCGCGCCGCCGCTGCTCGACCCGCTCGTGAGTGGATTGAACGTCTGCTCGTTGCTCACATCCATACGGAACAGCGCCGCGGTTGCGCTTATGCCGTTTCGATTCCACTTGAGCCCACTCTCGTATGCCCACACGGTGATGAAGGGGAGTGTGGGGTTCTTGATAATTCCGTCGGTCGCACGGAAGCCACGCGACACGTTGGCGTAAACGCCGAGGGCGTCGCTGAGCTTGACCAGTGCGCCGAGCTTCGGCGAAAAGACGCCGTGCGAGTCCTGCACCTTGTCCTCGCCCTCAGGCTCCGAGTGCGTGTCGACGGCGTCGTACCGGGCGCCGATGTCGAGACGGAGCCGACTGGTGACATCGATTCCCGACTGGACGAAAACACCGCCGCCGAATTGATGCGCACGGATGAGGGCCTGCGACGAATCGCGGTCGCGATCCGTTGTGAACCAATTCTGGTAATGCGATTGATCGAAACGGCCCTCTGCGCCCACGGTGATCTCCGCGCGCGACAGCTGCCAGGTGAGCGCCGACGTCGCGCCGAAGCCGAAGCGAT
>JBDTXL010000097.1:0-2593 GCA_040006195.1 Gemmatimonadota bacterium
CGACCCGACCTGCACATCCGACTGTACGACGGCGACCTCACGACCATCGTGCAGCTCGTCGAAAGCGGCAAGCTGGACATGGGCATCGGCTTCTTCGACTCGGCGCCTCGCACTCGCCGGACTCCCTTTTTTCGCTTTTCCCTTATGGTCGCCGGGCCGACGACCGAGCTGGCGCGGCCTCGCGCAACCATTACGTGGGCCGCGCTCCATGGCGAGAAGCTCCTTTCTCTGCGAACGGGCAGCCCTATTCAGAAGGTGATCGACATGCAGCTCGCGAGGGCGAAGGTCGTTCCCGTGGTCACAGACGTGTTCAACGCGCTCGATACGCAGCTCGCGATGGTCGAGGCGGGACACGGGATCGCCATCATTCCTTCGTTTGGAATTCCGGCCTGCCGGAACCGGGGAATCGTGATGACTCGACTCATCAAGCCGACGGTGACGGTTGACTTTCATCAGATTCGCAATCGGGGCGCAAAGCTGCCGGCGGGTTCCGCTGCATTCACCGCCTTTCTCCAGGATTATATCGCCCGCTGGGCAGGGCGCGCCGGCATCCTCTAGCGCCTCGGGCCGCACGTCCGCGCATGCGCTCCTTGCGCTCAATGAAAGTCGTGCCCCTTCCACCCCTCGAGCTCCTCCCCCGCCTTCAACTCCCGGAACACCACCCCCTTCAAATTCACCACCGTCTGCTCCACCTGCAGTGTGCCGCGCACCAGAATCAGCGGTGCCGTCGAGATCATCAGCGCCTGCTTCTCGAACAGCTTCGGTAGCACCACGACGTTCACGAGCCCCGTCTCATCCTCGAGCGTCAGGAACACGAATCCCTTCGCCGTGCCCGGGCGCTGGCGACAGATCACCAGCCCCGCCGCAGCAACGTTGTGCGTTCCATCCGGCAGCGCATTGATCTCGCGCGCCGTGCGCACGCCGTTCTGCTTCATCATCTCGCGCAGATGCAGCATCGGATGCCCGTTCAGCGATAGCCCCGTCATTCGATAATCCGACGCCGTGATCTCGCGCGCGGACATCGCCGGCACCGAGCCCGGCACCTCGAGCTTGATGCGCGACGGCGCCAGCGGGCCCGCATCGCCGCGCTCGATCTCGAGCATCCGCCACACCGCCGCGCGCCGCCTCCGCGCGCTCGGCTCATCCGGCACGAAGCAGTCGAGCGCCCCACCCTCGGCCAGCGCGCGCAGCGCACGCCGGTCGAGTCCCGAGCGCGACACCACATCGCCGATCGATGCAAAGGTGCCGCCGTGCTCGACCGCGCGCTGCAGCAGCTCGCGCGACTTGCCGCCGATCCCCCGCACGAGTCTGAGTCCGAGCCGCACCGCGAAGCCGTCGCCCACCCGCTCGATCGTCGTGTCGTAGCGCGAGCGCGAGGCATCCACCGGGAACACGCTCACGCCGTGGCGCTTCGCATCCTCGATGAGTGTGCCCGGCGAGTAGAAGCCCATCGGCTGCGCATTCAGAATCGCCGCGAGAAATTCCGGCGCGTAGTAGTGCTTGAGATACGCGCTCGCGTACACCAGCAGCGCGAAGCTCGCCGCGTGCGACTCGGGAAAGCCGTAGTCGGCAAAGGCATTGATCTGGTTGTAGATCCGCTGCGCGACATCCTGCGTGAATCCATTCCTGATCATCCCCTCGATCATCTTCTGGCAGATGTCCGCCATGCGCTCGCGGCTTCGCTTGTGCCCCATCGCGCGGCGCAGCGTGTCCGCCTCGCCCGCGGTAAAGCCCGCCGCGGCGATCGCCACCTGCATTCCCTGCTCCTGGAAGAGCGGAACGCCGAGCGTGCGCTTCAAGATCGGTTCGAGCGACGGATGCGGATACGTCACCTCTTCCTCGCCCGCCTTCCTGCGCAGATACGGATGCACCATCTCGCCCTGGATCGGCCCCGGGCGAATGAGCGCGACCTCGACGACGAGATCGTAAAAACATCTCGGCTTCAATCGCGGCAGCGTGTTCATCTGCGCGCGGCTCTCCACCTGGAAGACGCCGATCGTGTCCGCCGCGCAGAGATCGTCGTACACAGCTTGGTCCGCGAAGTCGAGCGTCCACAGATCGATCGTGTGGCCGCGCATCGTGTTGATGTACTTGAGGCAGTCCTGGATCAGCGTGAGCATGCCGAGTCCGAGGAGATCGATCTTGACGAGTCCCATCGCCTCGACGTCGTCCTTCTCCCACTGAATCACCGTGCGATTCTCCATCGACGCCGGCTCGATCGGCACGATGGTGGCGAGCGGTTCCTTCGTCAGCACGAAGCCGCCCACGTGGATCGAGCGATGGCGCGGGATGTTGTGCATCCCCTGCACGATGAGCGGGAGCGCCTTCACGCGCGCGTCGTCGGGATCGAGCCCCGCACGCTTCAGGAGCGTGCCCGGCTCCGTCGGACGGATCGCCGTGCTTGGATTTCTGCGCTCGGTATGATCGTCGCTGCCGTGCGGATCGATCCACGCGGGGAGCGCCGTATTCGTCGAGCGCGCGTTCGGGCTGCTATACGGTTCGTACGCCGCCATGGGCTTGGGCCGATCGGACTTCGACGTCGGATTCGCCTTCCGCCGCTCCTCGCGCTCGCTCTCGCGCACGTTGCGCTCCT
>JBDTXL010000098.1:0-4865 GCA_040006195.1 Gemmatimonadota bacterium
GGTCATGGATGTACAGCTCGAGGAGATTCGAAAGGAGCGCGGCGTCGCGCTCCGTCGCCAGTTCGAGCTGCACTTCGTTGCATTTCGGGTCCACGGTCGAACGGCTTGCCGTCATTCGGAACCATCACTCCTGGGAGAACGGTGCTGGTCATCGAGCAGCCACGAAGATATCACCGAATTTCCGAATGGAAGTATCTATCGGTTCGGCTCGGGCACTGGCTTCCGCGACTGCCGCGCGGGTACACTGTTGCCACTCTCGCCATCGCAGTATCTCTCTGGGCATGATTCCGCCCATTCGCGCGCTCTGTGGCATCTTGTTTCTGGCAGCGACGGCGTTGACGCCGAAGTCCGCCGCCCAGGCCCCCACGTTCCTCACCGACGTCCGCTCCTCCGAGCGCGTCGCCACCGGAGTCCTGATCCGCACCGCCACCGGCAGCGCGCTGATCGAGTCCGTCGCGGGCGTCGGCGCGCGCGTCCGCATCCGCTTCGGCAACGCAATCCTCACGAGCTTCCCGACCCCGCGCTCACTCGCGACCGGAGACGAGCCTCTAAAACTTCTCCCCGTCCAACTCCGAGAGCACGCCGACACAATCGTGCTCGGCGCCGCCGAGGGAATAGAAATCCGCGTCACCCGCCACCCGCTCCGCATCTCCGCTCGCGACTCCCTCGGCCACGACCTCCTTCGCGACTCCTACGGCGCCGTCGCACTCGGCTCTCGACTCGCGCACTACACGCTCTCCACCAACGCCACCCGCTACTACGCACTCGGCGAGCAGCCCGCCCCCACGCTGATCAGAAACGGCACCGCCTACCCCTTCTGGAACACCGACCACTTCAACTACGAGCCGCTCTCCACCCCGATCTACTCCACGATCCCCTTCTACATCGCTATAAACCAGGGTACAGCGAGCGGAGTACTCTACGACAATCCGTTCCGCGGCGAGATGGATCTCGCCCAGCGCCTCCCCGGCTCCATTGCCTTCTCCGCCGACGGCGGCCCCGACGACGGCGAGCTCCGCTACTATGTAATAGCCGGTCCCTCACTCCCCCAACTACTCGCCCGCTACACCCGACTCACCGGCCGCATGCCCCTCCCCCCTCGCTGGGCACTCGGCTACCAGCAATCCCGCTACAGCTACACCCCCGACTCGATGCTCACGAACGTCGCCCGCGAATTTCGCGCGCGCGACATTCCCGCGGACGCGCTCTACCTCGACATCGGATACATGAACGGCTACCGCGTCTTCACGTGGAGCCCTTCCACCTTCCCGAATCCGAAGCGCACACTCGACTCCCTCGCGACACTCGGCTTCAAGATCGTCACGATCGTCGATCCGGGCGTGAAGGTCGACAGCGCTTATCCGATCTACCAGCAGGGACTCGCGCAGCACGCCTTCCTCACCACTCCCGGCGGCGCGCCCGCGCTCGGCACTGTGTGGCCCGGCGTCGCGGCGTATCCGGACTTCTCGAAGGAGAGCGTGCGCGCATGGTGGGGCAACGCGCAATCAGCGGTGGTCGACATGGGTGTGCGCGGAATCTGGAACGACATGAACGAGCCTGCGTCCTTTTCCGGACTCACACTCTCCGACCTCGTACAGTTCGACGGCGACGGACATCCGGGAATGCACGACGAGTATCACAATCAGTACGGCACGCTGATGGCGCGCGCGTCGTTCGAGGGGCTCGCGAAGCTGCGCCCGCAGCTCCGCCCCTTCGTCATCACTCGTGCGGCGTACACGGGCGTGCAACGCTACTCGAGCGTCTGGACTGGCGACAACCGGTCGACGTGGGCACATCTTCGCATTTCGCTACCAATGGTGATCTCGCTCGGTCTCTCTGGCGAGCCGTTCGCCGGCTCGGACATCGGCGGCTTCACTGGCACGCCCTCGCCGGAGCTCTACGCGCGCTGGCTCGCCTCGGCGGCGCTCCTCCCGCTCTTCCGCACACACTCGTCCATCGATGTCCCGCGACGCGAGCCATGGAGCTACGGCCCGGAGTACGAGCGCGCGAATCGCGCGGTGATCCGCCTCCGCTACAAGCTCCTCCCCGCTGTCTACACGGCGTTCCGCCAGCACGCGATCACGGGCGCACCGGCCATACGTCCGATATTCTGGAACGATCTCGCCGACTCCCTCGCCCTCACCACGAGCGACGAGTTCCTCCTCGGCGATCATCTCCTCGCCGCTCCGGTCCTCGACTCGGCGAAGGACGCGCGCGTGCTCTATCTTCCGCGCGGCCGCTGGTATCGCATCGGCACCGACAGCGCCTACGACGGCGCGCGGTCGATCACAGCCTCCGCACCCGAAGCGCTCCACGCGCACGGTGACACGTCCGCGCTCGGCGGCCTCCCGCTCTTCGCTCGCGCGGGCTCGGTGATCCCCATGCAAAGCGTGCAGTCATACGAAGGCCAGCACGCGAGAGACACGCTGGAGCTTCACGTCTGGCCGACGTCGGCGTCACCCGTCACGAGCATGCTCTATGAAGATGCCGGCGACGGATACACATACCAGCACGGCGACTTCCGCGCGACCACGATCACCACGAGTGTACTCGGCGCCAACGGCGCGCTCGAAGTCAGACTCGCGCGCGAGGGCACGTACGCTGGCGCGCGCACGTACGCTGTGACGCTGCACGCGATGCACAGACCGAGACTCGTCCGCGCGGACGGGCGCACACTCGCCCCTCGCTACGACTCGAATACGCGCATCACGACCTTCGCAATTCCCTCAGCGACGAGAACGATCACGATCTCGCCGTAACCCGAGCCTGTCCCTCGAGGTCACGCCGAGCTGTGGTCGCCGTCGTCGCTGCCGAAGTCGAAGTAGACGTAGCTGATCCTTTCGTCCACAGCCTTCAGCTTCTCAGTCAACTGCGCAAGGCTGTTCTCGAGCTGAGACTCGCTGGTCCGTCCGCCGCGCTCGACGGTCAGCGTAACGAGAATGGATCTCGGCCCAAGCAGCGCGGGCACCACGGACTCGCCGGCGATGAGGCTCTGGGTCGCGCGAGCGATGGCGACCAACGTCAGAATCAGCAGCACGCCGGCCGAATCTTCGAGCAGGCTCTCGTAGAGGTTCGGATCCTTCGAGAGCTTGATGAACTGCCACAGCTTGACGCTGTCGCCGTCGGGGTACCGCCGCGTCGTGCGCTTGAACGCTCGATAGCCAATGGAGAGCGATGCTCCCTCGAAGAGCGCCGAGAGCGCGAGCACACCGAGGCTGAGTACAGGCGACGTGATGCGCTCGGGATTCCGGAAGTGGATGTACCCTTCGTAGATCGACACATCGCGCTCGAGCCCGAGACGGACGCGGCGATGAACTTGGTGATGGCGACGAGCACGTTGCCGGCCAATGCGGCGTAGACGACTCGCGTCGAGCTCTCGGTTGCCATGCGGTAAAGTTGGAGAGGGGACGCCGACTACGCCGACGACCCGCTCCCCGGAACCGGCTGCGCCGAGCCGGTCACGCCGGCCGACAGAATCGCGCCCGGCACCGCGGCGGGGGATCGCGGCCGTGCCTTCGTAGATGCCGTCGTTGTTCGTGTCGTGAGCGCGAGGCGCGCGAACGGTACTGGAATGTTCGTCACGCCACCGCCGTCACGTTGCCATGTGCGCGATTTGCTCGCGCGTCTCGTCGAGCGCGATCGCGATCGCAGCGGCGTCCTCGCCGACGATCACGTGCACGACGCTGTTGGGCAGACGCCAGACACCGAGGGCACCGGCGCGGGTGAGCGCGCCATCCTTCACGAGGTCGACATCGCGCAGCACAACGCGGAGCCGCGTGAGCGAGCAGAGCCCCGCGTTTACGATGTTGCTCGCGCCGCCGAGCGCGGCGAGAATCAGCGCAGCGCGATCGCGGAGCGCGGAGGTGATGTGGAGCGGCTTCGGGCTTCGATTCTTTGCTTCGATGGGAGCCGCCTCGGGCGCCCGCGCGGATTGCGGCCGAGCGGCGGCCGCAGCTGCTTTCCCGCGAGCGGGCGTACCAGCAATCGGCGCCGCCGCAACGGACTGCGCGCCGCTCCCCCGCATGTACTCCTCCATATCCGTCTTCAGATTCTCCGACCGTGTCCCGAACACCGCCTGCATCCCGCTCGGCACCGTCATCACGCCGGTAGCGCCGAGCGCCTTGAGCGCATCGGGATTCGCGCGCGCGTTGTCGTAGAGCTCGAGGCGGAGTCGCGTGATGCACGCGTCGAGTCCCTTGATGTTCGCCGCGCCGCCGAACGCCGCGACGAGCTTCGCCGCCATCGAGTCGCCGACGGCACTCGGCGTCGCACCCGCACCCGTCGCGCGATCCGCGGCTCCCTGCACCGCTTCATCCGACTCCCTGCCCGGCGTCTTCAGATCGAACGCGAGGATGAGCGTCCGGAAAATGAGATAGTACATAGCCGCCCACACGACCCCGAGCGGGACGAGCCACAGGCCGCGCGTCGAGTGCGGGAAGAGCACGACGTAGTCGATCAGGCCGTGTGAGAACGTCGTGCTGTGGTGGATGCCGAGCTCGATGGCGACCCAGTACGCCGCACCCGCGAGCACCGCATGAATCGCGTAGAGCACCGGCGCGACGAACAGAAATGCAAACTCGATCGGCTCCGTGATCCCCGTGAGAAACGACGTGAGCGCGGCCGAGATCATGATGCCGCCGATGCGTGCGCGATTCTCCGGCTTCGCCGTCCGCCAGATTGCCATCGCTGCCGCCGGTAGACCCCACATCTTGAAGAGGTAGCCGCCGGCGAGGTGTCCGGCGTTCGGGTCGCCGGCGGTAAACCGATAGATCTCGCCGCGAATAATCTTTCCCGTCAGCGGGTCGACGTACTGCCCGACCTCGAAGAAGAAGGGCACGTTCCAGATGTGATGGAGCCCGAAGGGA
>JBDTXL010000099.1:0-3879 GCA_040006195.1 Gemmatimonadota bacterium
GGAGTCCGGCCGCCGTCGTCGTCGGTCCGAAGAGCGAGTTCTCGGCGACGATCTGCTCGAAGTGCGCGCCCGTTGCCGAGTGCAGCTGGTCGAGAAGCTCCGTCATGAGACGACCGCCCATTGCGGTGCCGGTGACGATCCCGATGCGACGGCCATCGTGGCGCGGCAGCTGAGCCGCGCCCTCGGACACACGCTTCCTGAGAAAGGCCACGGCCCCAATGCCGTTCTCGATCTGCACGAAGTCGCCATAGTGCTCCGCACCCGGCAACTCGCGGCGCGCGAGCATGTAGAGCTCGTCCGAGCCATATACCCAGCGGTCGCCGCGCTCGACCAATGCGCGCTTCTCCCATCGCTCGACGTGCGCGATGAGCTCGTTGGCGCGCGCGGCGTCCATCGAGTCGCCAGTGTAGAGATGTGAGAATTGCGTCAGTCCAACCGGAACGATTGCCGTGGAGAGCACGGCATCGCCGAGTGACCAGAGGTCGGCGATCGACTGCTGGAGGATGGCGCCGTCGTTGAGCCCCGGCACGATCACCATCTGACAGTGGAATTGGATCCCGCCCTCGGCCAGCCGCGACAGCTGCTTCATGATGTCGGGGACCTTCGGGTTGTTGAGCAGTATCTTCCGCGCCTCGAACGGGGTCGCATGCACCGAGATGTAGAGCGGCGAAAGCCGATACTCGAGGATGCGGGCGATGTCCTTGTCCTTCACGTTCGAGAGCGTCGCGAAGTTGCCGTAGGCGAAGGAGAGCCGGTAGTCGTCGTCGCGAACGTATAGCGGCGCACGGAGCCCCTTGGGCAGCCCCTCGATGAAGCAGAACTCGCACTTGTTGGCGCAGCGGCGAACGCGCGGTGGCTCGAGCACAATGCCCATCGCCA
The DNA here is from genome assembly GCA_040006195.1 of Gemmatimonadota bacterium. Taxonomy (GTDB): domain Bacteria; phylum Gemmatimonadota; class Gemmatimonadetes; order Gemmatimonadales; family Gemmatimonadaceae; genus FEN-1250. The sequence continues at coordinate 880 of JBDTXL010000099.1, forward strand.
TTCCCTCGGGTCGCTCGATCTCGAAGACGAGATCTTCACCGGAAGGCGATGAGACCTCGAGCACGAGCTCGTCTTCGGCGGTGAGAAATTCCCAGTCGAGAAAATCGTCGAGCTTGCGCCCGTTCACTGCCTGGAGCGTGGTGCCCGGAAGGATGCCGAGCTCGGATGCGACGGAATCCGGGAGGATGCGAGCGACCTTGATCATCGCGACGGCACTGTCTGATGTGCCGGAGGCCACCGGGACCGAGTGGCCTTACTACAGCGCGCGGAGCGAAGGTCGGAACGCCGTACGCGGCTGTCCTTGAACATGATGTAACCTAGGAGATGAGAAGGCCGAAATCAAGGCATAACATGAACTTCGGGCACTTAGGCGAGGTTCTGCGCGAGGAATGAAAAAAGCCCACCGCGGAGTGCGCGGCGGGCCTCGTTCGAGCGCTTTCGAATGCCGCGCTCAGGGAATCGGATCGTACTTGTAACCGACGATCGCCGCGCCCTCGCCCGTGAGGTTGAAAGGCAGCTTTTCCTTCGGGGCAAGCGAGAAGTCGACGTTCTGCGTGGCAACCGGAACGCCGCTCAGGTTCACGAACGAGACCTTGAGCGTGCCCTTCTGTGGCGTAGTGCCGATGTTCTCGATCGTCCCCTTGAGCGCCGGCTTGCCGTCACCCTTCGCGAACGACTCGAAGGTCACCTTCGTCTTCACCTTCTCACTGGCCGCGAAGGCAACGTTGAGCGAATCGTTATATGCCTTCACGATCTTCGGATCTTTGGTCGCCTTGGACTTTCCCTGATATGCCAGCGCCAGCAGCTGGTACTCATCGGGATTGTTCGGATCCATCGCCGTCAGCTTCTTCGACGCGGCGAGCATTCGATCGAAGTCGCCGGCCTTCCAGTAGACGTTGGCAGCGTTGTAGACGCCCGGGCGAAGCCACGGGTTCGACTTCAGCGCCGCATCCATCAGCTTCGTCGCGGCAGCCGGTTGATTCATGGTGAAAGCCTGTGTGCCCGCGTCGTACAGCTGGGCATCCGAGTAGCCGGCGGGGTTCGCGAGCATCTGATCCCAGAGCGCGCTGACGCTCTGCGTGTCGCCCGAAGCGCTGAGCGCCGCGGCCAGCCCCGCCTGCGCATCCGGCGCGCTCGTGCTCTTCGGAAAGTCCGCGAGAAACTTCTTGTAGAGCTCCGCGGACTTGAGCATTCCGGTCTTCTTCTCTTCGCCGGTCTTCCCCGAAGTCGCGATACGCGTCATCTGCGCGGCGCCGAGCTCCAACGCAGCCTTGAGATTGCTGTCGGCGCCGGCTTCGGCCGGCATGAGTGCGGAGCCGCGCGTGAAGAACTCGGCAGCCGTCGCCGGATCCTTCTTGCGCTGGGCGACCATGCCCTGGAAGTAAAGGCTGAGCGCCGACTTCGTGTCGATCGCCGTGAGACGCTTGAGCACCGTCTCCTGCGTGGAGACGCTGTCCGTATTGATCAACGACGAGAGATGAATCGCGAACGGGCGCATCGCCTCTGCGCGATACGACGCGATGTCCGCGGCGCAGTCGGGATTCGACTTCTCGACATTCGAGAGCAACGTGTCCGCCGCAGCGAGAAGGTCGACCTGCTGATCCTTGCCGTCGACGTAGCCCACGCTTCCCTTGTTCACCATCGTCGAATCGGGGAACTGGGCGGCGAGCCGGAGCAGCGTCTGCCCGAGCACGTAATCGTGGCCCGCCTGATTGTCCTTGAACTTCGACGGATTCGAGGTGAGCGAAGTGACCGCTCCCTTGAGCTTCTTCTGTACGTCCTCGGGACGGCCGCCCAACTGCGCGATGGTCACCGCATTCATTGCGGACTTGACCTCGTCCGGCTTGTCGGTCTTGATGGAGCAGGTCGCGCCCTGCGCGGCGTTCTTGTCCTGCTTTTGCGCGATCAACGGCGACGCGACGATCGCCGAAGCGACGAAGGCGTGCACCATGCATGTATTCCAGCGGATCATCTACTCGTCTCCTCAGTGGTTGCTCACCGGCGCGCTCTTCTCTTCCGGCGAAGGTACACTCGGTGTCCCGAGCCGTTCCGCCGCCGCGAGCGCTTCCGCGGACACGTCGCGCAACGAGCGCCCCAGGCGCAACGCCAGACGGCGTACATCTTCGAACTCAGGCTTGGCGCGCGTGCCGCCACCTGGCAGTGTGACGCGCTTGATGCGCACGGCCTCGCCCTGCACCAACACCGTCCACTCCTCGCGCGGGAGCGCGTGGCGCTCGACGGCCAAGCGGCGGATACCGATCGAGCTACTATGCACGAACAGCGCCCACTCGACCCGATCCGCGCTCGACGGCTCACAGAGCACTTCGACGCGAGACCCTGGCCGCCCCTTCTTCATCTGCGTCGCGAGCAGCACTACGTCGAGCGCGCCCTCGTCGCGCAGCGCATCAGAGAGCGCGCTCAGGGCCTCGCCGTCCATGTCATCGATATCGGTTGCGAGCTGCACGAGCGCCTCGACGACGACGCCGGCGAGCAGCGCGGGGTCGGCGAGCGTGATGCGCAACGCGTTTGCGCGATTGGCGAACTCCTTGGTTCCGGCGCCGTAGCCGCTGCGGATCGGCGTGTACTGCGCGGGTGCAGGCCCGCTCGACAGCGCGCGCACGAGCGCAGCGCCCGTCGGCGTCACGAGCTCGCCCGCCCCTTCCGGTCCGGGGCGAATGACATGGCCCTCGAGCAGCTTGAGCGTAGCGGGCGCGGGCACCGGGAGAATTCCGTGCGCTGCCTTCACCGTTCCGTCGCCGACGACGATCGGTCCACAATACACGCGGTCGACACCGAGCAGCGCGAGCCCCCACACCGAACCGACGACGTCGAGGATCGCGTCGACGGCCCCGACCTCGTGCAGGTGCACCTTCTCCGGCCCCACGCCGTGAATCTCTCCCTCTGCCTCGGCGATAGATGTGAACGCCGCGTCTGCGCGCTCGCGAACCGCGTCGGGAACGCCGGCCGCGGCGACCATCTCGCGGATCTTCTTGATGTGGC
>JBDTXL010000100.1:0-3195 GCA_040006195.1 Gemmatimonadota bacterium
TGTCGCTCGATGCCGGGATGGAGCTGAGCGGGACGACGGGGGCGGTGCTCGACCCTATCTTCTCGCTGCGAAGTTCCGTTTCGCTCGCAGCCGGTGCGAGCGCGGAGCTCGTCGCGTTGCTCGGCGCCGGACACACCAGGCGCGAGGTGATGGCGATCGTCGCGCACCGCGGGGCACCCACCTCGCGCGCCATCACTCCGCGCGCGGCATCGATGCCTGCTCCGCCATCCCGCAAGCCTGATCGCTATCGCCCGGCCGCTGCACCCACGACGACCATCCGAGCTAAGAGCAGCGAGGAGCTCCGCTTCTTCAACGGACTCGGCGGCTTCTCCGCCGACGGCACCGAGTATGTGATCCGCCTCGACGCGACGCCGAGTGGGTTGAGGTGGCCGCCGATGCCGTGGTCGAACGTGATTGCGAACGAGTTCGCCGGCTTCATCGTCACTGGCAGCGGTGCCGTCACGAGCTGGAGCGCGAACTCGCGCGAGAACCGTCTTACGCCGTGGTTCAACGATCCCGTCTCCGATCCGTTCGGCGAGGCTATCTATCTTCGCGACGAGGAGAGCGGCGTCTTCTGGTCGCCGCTCCCCGGCCCAACGCCGGCGCCCGCGCCGTACGAGGTGCGTCACGGCTTCGGTTACACCGCGTGGCACCACACGAGTCACGAGCTCGAGCAGGTCACCACTACGTGGATGCCGCGCCACGATCCCGTGAAGCTCGTGCGCATCCGCCTGAAGAACACGAGTGATCGCGCGCGCACGATCACCGTCACCAGCTACGCGCACCTCGTGCTCGGAGGCGTGCCGTGGATGACGGCGCCGAGCGTGGTGACGGCGCGCGATGAGCACAGCGGGGCGATCCTGGCAACGAATCCCTCGCGCGGCGAGTTCTCGAAGCGCACCGCGTTCGCGGCGCTAGTCGCTCCCCCGGGCTCGAGCGCGGTGAGCGCAACCGGCGACCGCACCACCTTCCTCGGCCGCACGGGCAGCGTTCGCGATCCCGCGGCGATGCACACGAACGCGCCGCTCGATGGCAGAACTGGCGCGGGGCTCGACCCGTGCGCCGCCTTCCGCGCGACGTTCACCATCGCCGCCGGTGCCACTGTCGAGATCGCGCTATTGCTAGGCGAGGCCGAGAGCGAGACACGCGCGTTGTCGCTGTTGCGCACCTATGAGAACCACGCGACGATCAGCAAGTCGCTCGACACCGTGCGCGACTTTTGGCACGACATGCTCGGCGGCGTGCAGATCGAGACGCCGTCGCCCGTGCTCGACATCATGGTCAACGGCTGGCTCGCCTATCAGAATCTGGCGTGCCGCGTGTGGGGCCGATCGGCGTACTATCAGTCCGGTGGTGCGTTCGGCTTCCGCGATCAGCTCCAGGACTCCGCCGCGCTGTTGTATCTCGATCCGTCGCTCACGCGCTCGCAGATCCTGCTGCATGCCGCGCATCAGTTTGTCGAGGGCGACGTGATGCACTGGTGGCACCCGCCCACGAACAAGGGAATCCGCACGCGCTTCTCTGATGACTTGCTCTGGCTCCCGTACATCACCGCGTTCTACATCGCGAGCACCGGCGATCGCGCGGTGCTCGACGCTTCGGCGCCCTTCGTTACCGGGCCTCCGCTCGTGGGCGAAGAGGATGAGCTGTTCATGACGCCCGTCGATTCCGGAACGTCGGGGAGTGTATACGAGCACTGCTGCCGCTCGATCGATCGCTCGCTCACGGCCGGCGTGCATGGCATCCCGCTGATGGGCAGCGGCGACTGGAACGACGGCATGAATCGCGTCGGACGTGAAGGAAAGGGCGAGAGCGTGTGGCTCGGCTTCTTTCTGTACTCGATTCTATGCGACTTCATCCCGATCGCCGAGTCGCGCGGCGATGGTGATCGGTCTGAGAGATATCTTGAATTCAAGATAAAGTTAGGTGAGGCGCTGAACGACGCGGGATGGGACGGCGGCTGGTATCGTCGCGCCTTCTACGATGATGGCACATCACTCGGAACTGCCGCGGGCGACGAATGCCGCATCGATGCGATCGCGCAGGCGTGGTCGGTGCTGTCGGGCGCGGCGCCGGCGGACAGGGCCGAGGCGGCGCTCGATGCGATGGAGAAGCATCTGGTATCGGAGAGCGAGAAGCTCATTCGGCTGCTGACCCCCGCATTCGACAAGACGCCGCACGACCCCGGCTACATCAAGGGATATCTGCCGGGCGTTCGCGAGAACGGTGGGCAGTACACACACGGCGTGCTCTGGGGCGTGCGCGCGCTCGCGGAAATGGGGCGCACGGAGCGCGCGACGAAGCTGCTCGAGATGCTGAGCCCAATCTCGCATGGGCGCACGCCTGAAGAGGTCGAAGTCTATCGCGTCGAGCCGTACGTGATCGCGGCCGACGTGTATGGTGTCGCGCCGCACGTCGGGCGCGGCGGCTGGACCTGGTACACCGGCTCGGCCGGCTGGATGTATCGCGTCGCCCTCGAGTCGCTGCTCGGCCTCACTATAGTAGGGGGCGATCATCTTGAGCTGCGGCCGTGCGTACCGGAGAGCTGGCCGGGCTACAGTGTGCGTATTCGGCTCGCCGACAAGCGTACGCGCTACGAGATCGTGCTCACGCGCGCGGCGAGTGGAGTGAGCGAGACGCAGGTGTACGTCGATGGTGCGGATGTGAGCGACGCGGTGTCTGATGGCGCTGCGAGAATTGCCTTAGTGAAGGATGGCGGCGTGCACCTCGTGGAGATCGCGCTCGCGAACGATCTCGTGCCGCGCTACGCGCCCGCGAGCACCGCGCCGTGAGAGGCGATGACTTCGGAGTAGAAGCGGGCGCTGGCCTTTGGCGTGCGCTCGAGCGTATCGAAGTCGACGTGCACGATGCCGAATCGTTTGCCGTAGCCGTAACTCCACTCGAAGTTGTCGAGCAGCGACCACGCGAAGTATCCGCGGAGATTCACCCCCTGCTCGATCGCGTCGTGTGCCGCGCGGAGATGCTCCCGGAAGTAGGAGACGCGGAGCGGATCATCGACGCCGCCATCGGCGACGTGCGCGGCATCCTGAAAGGCGGCGCCGTTCTCCGTGATATAAAGCGGGATGTCGCCGTAGCGTTCCTTGATCCAAATCAGCACGCGCGTGAGTGCCGCGGGAAAGACCTCCCAGTCCATCTCCGTGTGGACGTGCAGCGACTGGCGCACGCGGGCGACAT
>JBDTXL010000101.1:0-5745 GCA_040006195.1 Gemmatimonadota bacterium
TTGGGCGTCGGATAGAAGAGTCCGACCGTGACGTTCGATGGTTTGAGGTACGTTGCCGCCACGCGCTGCACGTCCGCTGGCGTCACCTTTTTCAGCCGGTCGCGATGCACGAAGAGAAGCCGCCAGTCGCCGGCCGCCTGCCACTCGCTGAGCGCGAGTCCGACCTGATCGGAGTTGTTGAGGAGCAAGTCGATGTTCTTGAGCAGCGAAGACTTCGCCCGCTCGACCTCGGCCACCGTTGCCGGACGCGTGCGCACACTGTCGATGCTCTGGAGCAGGACGGTCCGCGCCGTCTCGAGCGATGCCTCCTGACGCACCTGCGCGAAGGCAATCAACATCCCCGGCTCGCGCAGCTGAAAGTCGAAAGCACCGGTGGACGATGCCAGCTTCGGCACCACGAGCGCCTGATATAGCCGGCCCGACGGCTCGCGCCCTAGTACGTTCGCGAGCACATCGACGGATGCGAAGTCGGGGTGCGAGAGTGCGGGCACGTGATACACGGCGATCGCCACCTGTACATCGCCTACGCGGCGCAGCGTTACCGAACGCTCGCCATCCTGCGTCGGCTCCGCGGTGTACGTGGGGTAGAGGATGTTGCCGTGATCGAGCGATCGTACCGGCTTCTGAATGCGCCCGAAGAGGGTCGAGATCTGCCGCAGCGCCGTGGCTGGATCGAACTTGCCGGCAACGAGCAGCACGGCGTTGTCGGGCTGATAGTACTTGTGATAGAACGCCCGCAGGCGCTCGATGGGGACGTTCTCGATGTCCGATCGTGCGCCGATGGTCGAGTGTCCGTAGTTGTGCCAGAGAAATGCGGTCGCGACCGTGCGCTCGAGCAGAATGCTGAATGGGTCGTTCTCTCCCATCTCGAACTCGTTTCGCACCACGGTCATCTCCGACGAACGATCCTTTTCGGCGATGAGGCTGTGCGTCATCCGATCGGCTTCGAGGCCGAGCGCCCAGGTGAGATTCACGGGACTCGACGTCATCGTCTCGAAATAGTTCGTGCGATCGAGCCACGTGGATGCGTTCCAGCGAGCGCCATGCTTGTCCGCTTCGCTGGGAATGTCGTGACGCGTGGCGGTCCCCTTGAACTGCATGTGCTCGAGCAGATGCGCCATTCCCGTTTCGCCGTATCCCTCGTGCCGAGAGCCCACCATGTACGTCACGTTCACGGTGACGGTCGGCTTCGACTGATCGGGAAAGAGGAGCACGCGCAGGCCGTTGGAGAGGCGATACTCGGTGATCCCCTCCACCTCCGTGACTTTCGTAGCGGTCTGCTGAGCGGAGGCGAGAGGCGCCGTCGAGAGCGTGAGCACCAGAACGAGCAAGGCAGCTTTGCGCATTGTATCCACAGAAAAGAAGAGGTCGCGAACGCATCGAGAGATGCGCTCGTGACCACTACGGGTCAAGGTTGGCCTGAGGGGTGCTGCCAACCCCCACTATCTTGCTTGCCGGCTGCCTTGCAGACATTGATGGGTGATAGGATTGGCCGGAACTGACCGCCGCACACGGAGCGCGAGTTGAGCAAAGGCAGAATGGAAGCGTTCAGCGATGGCGTGATCGCAATTCTCATCACGATCATGGTGCTCGAGCTGCATGCGCCCGAGGGCACGAGCTGGCTGGCGCTTCAGCCGATCGTTCCGACGTTCCTCGCCTACGTGCTGAGCTTCATCTTCGTCGGGATCTACTGGGCGAATCACCACCACATGCTTCAGCTCGCCGAGAGCGTGAACGGCGCGATCCTCTGGGCGAATATGCATCTCCTCTTCTGGCTCTCGCTCATTGCGTTCGCCACCGCGTGGATGGGTGAGCATCACTTCGCCGAGGCGCCGACGGCGCTGTACGGGATCGTGCTGCTGGGGAGCGGCTTCGCGTACACGCTGCTGCAGCGGGCGATCATCCGCGAACAGGGCCCCGGCTCGCGCCTCGCGGCTGCGGTGGGCCGCGACAAGAAGGGAATCGCGTCCATCGCGCTCTATGCCATCGCGATACCGCTCGCGCTCTTCGAGCCTGCCATCGCGCGCTGGCTCTACGTCGGTGTTGCGCTCATGTGGCTCGTCCCCGATCCGCGGATCGAGAAGCACATCCGCAACAAACACGCGAATAAGGTGTGACACCGATCGGGCAGGGTGATACCTGTCCGAACCGATAGTGACGGGGCGCTATCGATGTTCTATAGATTCCCGGTCATACACCAACAACAAAGCTGAATAGTGACTGCGAATCTCGCGCGACTCGAGCTCAATAATCCGCCCGCTCCGATGAAGCTCATCGGGCGGGCTCGGGGCGCGGACACGGAGTAGTCGCTGCACGGAAGCCACGAACGTTGTGGATCCCCCGGCCCCTCCAACCCGCTTGGTTGGAGGGGCCGTTTGCATCTCGAGGAGCGTGTCCCATGCACGGACTTCCGCCACGGCAGGGTCTCTACGATCCGGCACACGAGCACGATGCGTGCGGCCTGGGCTTCGTCGCTCACATTCGCGGCGTGCCGTCGCACACGATCGTTCGGCAGTCGCTCGAGCTGCTCGAGAATCTGTCGCACCGCGGCGCGGCAGGCTGCGATCCGTGCACCGGCGATGGCGCCGGGATCACGCTCCAGATTCCGCACGCCATCATGCGGCGCGATGCGATCGCGGCAGAGATCGTTCTGCCGGGCGAAAGTGACTATGGCGTCGGCATGTGCTTTTTGCCGAGGGGGATCGCCGTTCAGCGAATGGCCGAGCTCGTAGTCGCGCACATCGCCGAGGAGGAGGGGCACGCGGTGCTCGGCTGGCGTGAGGTGCCATGCGATGAGAGCCAGCTCGGCGAGCACGGGCGCCGCGATGCACCCACGATCCGTCAGTTCTTCATAGCCGGAAACGGGCTCGCCGAGGGTGCGCTCGAGCGGAAGCTGTATGTGATTCGCCGCCGGATCGAGAAGGCGATGGTATCCGTCGACGGCTTCTACATCTCGAGCTGTTCGTGTCGTGTGGTCGTGTACAAGGGGATGCTTACGCCGGCGCAGCTCCCCCACTTCTATCGCGATCTCGCAAACGAGGCTTTCGTCACCGCGATCGCGCTGGTGCACAGCCGCTTCTCGACCAACACCTTTCCCACCTGGTCGCGCGCACATCCGTATCGGCTGCTCTGCCACAACGGCGAGATCAACACGCTGCGCGGCAACTCGAACTGGATGCGTGTCCGCGAGGGAACGCTGACGTCCAAGGTGTTCGGCGAGGACCTCGCCAAGCTGTATCCGATCATCGGCGAAGACCAGAGCGATTCAGCGGCGCTCGACAATGTGCTCGAGTTTCTGGTGCACGGCGGCCGCTCGCTGCCGGAGGCGCTGATGATGCTCATCCCCGAGGCGTGGGAAGGCGACGCGCTCATGGACACAGACCGTCGCGCGTTTTACGAGTTCCACGCGTCTATGATGGAGCCGTGGGATGGGCCGGCGGCCGTCGCGTTCACGGATGGGCGGCTCGTCGGCGCGACGCTCGATCGCAATGGTCTCCGTCCCGGACGCTGGGCGATCACGAGCGACGATCTGGTCGTGCTCTCTTCGGAGGCCGGCGCGCTCGAGCTTCCCGCCGCGTCGATCATCCACAAGGGACGGCTGCAACCCGGGAAGATGATCCTGATCGACACGGTCGCTGGGCGCGTGCTGCAGGACGATGAGCTCAAGCGCGAGGTATCGCGCGAACAGCCGTATGCGGCGCGAGTCGCGACGCGTCGAATCGATCTCGATCCGCTTCCCGTGCCCGCGATCCCGGCTGCATTCACTGATGCTCCGTTGCTCGAGCAGCAGGCGGCCTTCGCGTACACTGCGGAGGAGCTGCGCATGGTGCTCGCTCCCATGGCGAGCACCGGCGAGGAGCCCATCGGCTCGATGGGCACCGACACGCCGCTCGCGGTGCTCTCCTTCGAACCACGGCTCCTCTTCGACTACTTCACGCAGCAGTTCGCCCAGGTCACAAACCCGCCCATCGATCCCATCCGTGAGCAGCTCGTCATGTCGCTCGGAATGAATATCGGTCCGCGCTCGAATCCGCTCGACGACGATGCGCCGGATGCGAGCCGCGTGCGCGTGCGGGGCCCGGTGCTCACCTCCATCCAGCGCGCGCGAATCGCCGAGCTCCCCGCCTCGATGATGCGCACGTGCACGCTGCCGATGCTCTTCCCCGTCACCGGGCGCGCGGGAGCACTCGAGGAGTCGCTCGCCACACTCTGCGAGGGAGCGGCGCAGGCCGTGCGCGATGGCAGCACGCTGCTCGTGCTCAGCGATCGAGGCGTCGACGCGACATACGCGCCGATCCCATCGCTGCTTGCCACCTCCGCGGTGCACGGCTACCTGATCGCGCAGCATCTCCGCACCGAGACGGGCTTGATCATCGAGACCGGCGAGGCGCGCGACGTCTCCCACGTCGCGCTCCTGCTCGGCTTCGGTGCCGGCACCGTGTATCCATACCTCGCACTCGACTCCGTCGCTGCGCTCGCCCGCGAGGGAATGCTCGGCCCCGTCACGGGGGAGAGCGTGGCGCAAGGGAAGTACGTGGCCGCCATCGAGAAGGGACTGCTCAAGATCTTCTCGAAGATGGGGATCTCGACGGCGCAGAGTTACTGTGGTGCACAGCTGTTCGAGTCGATCGGACTCGGCCCCTCGCTCGTCGATCGCTATTTCGCTGGCACCAAGTCCCGGCTTGGCGGCATCGGCGTCGAGGAGATCGCACTCGAGGCACTCGCCCGCCACGCTGCGGCATTCGACATCGAGAGGAATGTCCCTGCGCTCGCTGCTGGCGGACAGTACGTCTACAGAATCCAGGGCGAGCATCACGGCTGGAATCCGATCTCGATCTCCACGCTGCAGCAGGCCGCGTGGACGAACAGCGCCGCGCGCTACGATATTTTCGCGCGCGACACGAACGATGAGAGTGCGCACCCGGCGACGATTCGTGGGCTGCTCGACTTCGCGCCATCGACGCCCGTTCCGATAGAAGAGGTCGAGCCCGCAGCAGCGATCGTGAAGCGCTTCGTCACCGGCGCGATGTCCTTCGGCTCGTTGAGCAGGGAGGCGCACGAGACGCTCTCCCTCGCGATGAACACGCTCGGCGGGCGCAGCAACAGCGGCGAGGGCGGCGAGGCGCCCGATCGCTACGGCACGCCGCGCAACAGCGCGATCAAGCAGATCGCATCGGCGCGCTTCGGCGTGACAGCCGCGTATCTGGTGAGCGCGCGCGAGCTCCAGATCAAGATGGCGCAGGGTGCGAAGCCGGGTGAGGGCGGTCAACTCCCGGGGAATAAAGTCGACGCGGCGATCGCGCGCGTTCGGCATTCGGTTCCGGGCGTCACGCTCATCTCGCCGCCGCCGCATCACGACATCTATTCGATCGAGGACCTCGCGCAGCTCATCTTCGATCTTCGCCATGTGAATTCGACCGCCGTCGTGTCGGTGAAGCTCGTCGCGGAGACCGGCGTCGGCACGATCGCCGCCGGAGTCGCCAAGGCGGGCGCGGATCTCATCCTGATCTCGGGAGACTCGGGCGGCACCGGCTCGTCGCCGCTGTCGTCGATCAAGCACGCCGGGATTCCGTGGGAGCTCGGACTCGCCGAAACGCATCAGACGCTCGTACTCAACGATCTGCGCGGGCGCGTGCGGCTGCAGACCGACGGGCAGCTCAAGACGGGGCGCGATGTGATCGTCGCCGCGTTGCTCGGCGCCGAGGAGTTCGGCTTCTCGACGGCGCCGCTGATCGCCGAGGGGTG
>JBDTXL010000102.1:0-3664 GCA_040006195.1 Gemmatimonadota bacterium
GGGATCACCCTGGCGGCTCGATCTGCGCGAGGTCCGTCCGCGCGAAAACGCGTCCCAGCCACTTGATCACGAGCCAAAGCTCGGCGAGGGCGAGCAGCGCTCCGACAGGGGCGGTGACGACGAACGCCCAGATGTCGAGCGGCCGCGATACGAGCGCGCTCAAGCCGCTCGCGAGGAGGGCGCTAACAATCAACGGAAGGAGCATCGCGAGGAGTGTCGTGATCAGCGAGACGAAGACCGCGAGCACATTCTGCCCCATCGCCTCGATCCCGGCCGCGCGCCCGTCGCCGAGTCGCACCCACCCCGGAAAGAGCAGCGCGGCGCCGTTCGCAACGGTGAGCGCGATTGCATTGAGCGTGGGGAGCGCGACGATCGCGATCAGCACCGCCGGCACGATCGGCACTGGTGGGTGCGAATCGAACGACGCGAGCGAGGCCGCGATGGCGAGCAGCAGATACTGTATCCCCGTGAGTATCACCGTCGTGCTCGCGATCTCGGCGGCCACGATCGTCGAGCCGCGCAGCGGATAACTGCGCAGCTGGTCGAGCTGCAGCAGATCCTGCCGAAGATCCGAGCGGACGAAGCCGGGTCCGAGAATGACGAGCATGACGATCGGGATGGCGCAGAGCGCTTCGCCGATCGACGCGAGCTCGCTCCAGTCGCCCACCTGCGAGTAGACGGCGAAGCCGATCGCGGCGATTCCGACAATGAGAATCGCAAGCGTCGTGAGGCGGAGTGCCCGAGTGTAGGCGAGCACGTTCTTCCAGACGATTGCGACGGCGGGGTGTCCGACCGGCGCCAGCGGGAACCACGACTTCGACGGTGCGCTCTCGGCCGCGGCGAGCTGGCGGCGGCGAGGGTTGCGCGAGGCAGCGGTGATGCGCGCGCGCTTGGCCGCGGCATCGGCGACGGCCTCTTCGAAGGCGGCGTCGGTGTGCGTCACCCACGGGTAGTGGAGCGCCATCAGCGCGAACGCAGGAAGGATCGCGTAGAGCCAGTGCTTCGCATTGTCGGCGAAGAGCGGCGCGACGAGCAGGCGAAAGGGGAAGAGAATCGCGGCAAGGGGTTGAGTCTGCGCGAGCCGCGCGAGTGCAGCGCCACCCTCGCCGACGAGCATCGCCGCGCGCACGGATGGAATCGCTCGCACGATCGTCCAGCCGACGATCGCGACCGCCGTCAGCACTACCGCGATCGGGATGAGGTTGTTCCGCATCCCGCGCGAGCCGTGCGACACCGCGCTCGTACGGACGAGCGATGCTCCGACGCGATGCAGGTACATCGTGGAGAGGATGACCCAGAGGGAGATTGCGCGCATCCAGAAGGGGAGCATCATCCCGCCGCGCCTGAGGATGATCACCCATATGAGGACGCTGAAGAGCACGATGATCTGCGCCTGCGCGACCTTGTAGCGCACGAGCGCCGCGCGCGAGAGCGGCGCGGGGAAGAGGAGCTGCACCTCCGCCTCGGAGAACACAAGGGCGGGGCGGTCGCTGCCGAGCACCCAGCCGCTGGCGATGGTGACGAAGAGGATCGTGGTGTAGATGAGCTGCCCGAACGGGCTCGATGTCGAGCCCGAGATCGGGCTCGGCATCTGCGAGTTGAAGAGCAGCGTCCCGAAGTAGAGCCCGCCCGCGAGAACCGCGAGCAGATAGCGCGGGCGCTTGAGTCGCGCGACCTGGCCGCGCAGGCGATTGCGTGCGCTGTGCCAGAGCAGATAGCGAAGCGCGTCGTTCACGTAGGCGGACTCGCCTCGTCGCTGCGCTGTCCCTCGTCGATGAGGGCGAGAAAGACATCCTCGAGCGCGAGTCCGGCCAAATCGGGTCGTTCCGCTACTATTTCGGCAAGCGTGCCGATCGCGATTACGCGGCCGCGCTGCATGACGAGGAGGCGGGTGCAGAGCTCCTCGACGAGATGGAGAAGGTGCGAGCTGAGCACCACGGCGGCGCCGGCGCGTGCGCGAGCGGCAATCGTGGACTTCATGCGGCGCATGCCGGCGGGGTCGAGCCCGGTGAGCGGCTCGTCGAGCAGAAGGGCCGAGGGCGAGTGAAGGAGTCCGCAGGCGATCGCGAGCTTCTGGCGCATCCCGCGCGAGAGCGCAGCGGGGAGCGACGAGCGCTTCTCGAGCAGCTCCAGCTCCACGAGGAGCGGCTCGATGCGCGCGGGCGCGTCGGCGACGCCGTAGAGCCGGCCAATGAAGCGGAGATGCTCCTCGACGGTGAGATGCTCGAAGAGCTGTGGCTCATCCGGAATGAAGGCGAGCAGCGACTTCGCGCGCTCGGCCGCCGTGGCGATGTCGTGACCGCCGACGCGAACGGTGCCGCTGGTGGGGACGATGATGCCGGCGATGCTGCGCAGCGTCGTCGTCTTGCCGGCGCCGTTGGGGCCGACGAGGCCGAGCACTTCACCGGGTGCGACGGTGAAGGAGAGTCCGCGCACCGCCTCGAACGAGCCGTAGCTCTTGGTGAGGTTCTCGACGTCGATCACGGTCGGGGCTGAGAGCGGCGAGGGAAGCGCGGGAGCGACGTTGCTGTTATCGGCGAAGATAGCGGCTCTCGAGGCGAAGGGTGGCGCGATCGGTATTCGTAGTTGAAAGTTGCAACGGCACATCTGGTGAGTACGTTGGTAGAACACATCCCGCTCTCGTCGTCCCTCATCACTCCGTATATGCGCCTGACTGCTTCCTACATCACGATCTCGACCATGACCGCGGCGCTGCTCTTCGGGGGCGTGACGGGCTTCGCTCCGGCTTCGGTGCGATTCCACGCCCATTTGGTAAAGGCGGAGCCGGCGGTCAACGACACGATTGCGACGACGCCCAAATCGGTGCGACTCCTGTTCTCGGAGCCACTGGAGTTGAGCCTGAGCAGGGTAGCCATAGTGCGGGTTGGTGGTGATACGGTGAAGACGGGCGGTCTCCGCCACGAGGGCTCGGAGGCGGCAACGGTGTCGCTGGACGTCACTGTGCCCGCGACGATGCCGGGCACCTATGTAGTGACGTACCATGTTGTGGCTCGTGACGGACATCCGACGAAGGGAGCCTACAATTTCGTGTTGAGGGGCGCTGCGGCCAAGTAATAGGAGAGTAACGATAGTCACCACTTGGTGACTATCAACCGTTGGTGTCCAGCAGCGCCCGCGTCACAGCAGAAATCATCTTCTCGATTCGCCGCCAGCCGGGAGGCGACGCTGTGTCGAGTGCGCCGGGGTTTGGCCCGATCGCATGCGCCGTTCGCAGCGCGAAAACAGTCAGCGCTGCGCTGAGTAACTCCACGAGCGCGGGCAGATCCACGTAAGCGGGCACCTGGTATCGCTCCCTGACCGCCGCGATCATCTTCGCGTGATGCTCCGCTCGTTGCTCGGCCGTTGCGGCGCCGAGGGCCTCCCCGCCGGGCGCCAGCTCCGCCGCCGACGACGCGAGCATCAAAGTGCTTCCGGAGAGAGCCGCCCATTCCTCGAGCAGCACCCCCTCCACCGCCTCCGCCAACGATACCTCGCCGCCATCAACCGACGGCATCGCTATCCTTGGCCATACCATCCGTTCTGCGCCAAGGGCCGCCAGCACTCCAGAGAGTCCGCCGAAGTAGCGATAGATGAGCACCTTGTCGCACTGCGCCGCGCTCGCGAGGGAGTTGATTCCCAGCCCGTTTATTCCCTCTGCGGCAAC
>JBDTXL010000103.1:0-20652 GCA_040006195.1 Gemmatimonadota bacterium
TCTTGTCGAGATGCAGCGTGTCGCGCAGGAAGGGCATCACCGGATCGCGCAGCACAGGGAGAAGCACGAAAATCCCCCACAATCCGTATACGACGCTAGGAATGGCCGCGAGCAGGTCGACCAGAAAGCCGACCGGCTGACGCAGCCAACGCGGAGCAATCTCTGAGAGAAAGAGCGAGACGCCGATCGCGAGCGGCGTTGCGAGCACCAGCGCGATGATCGACGAAACGATGGTGCCGTAGATCGCAGGTGCCGCGCCGAACTCACCCTTTACCGGATCCCAGTCGCTTGAGGTGAGAAAGCCGAAGCCGAACTTGTGCAGCGTAGGCCAGCCCGCGACGCCGATTTCCCACGCGATCGCGAGCAGCAGGAGCGGCACGCAGAGCGCAAAAAAGGTGATCGCGCCCGTGTAGACGCGATCGCCGATCGCAGCGCCGTGAATGCTGAGCGTCGCACCGTCTCCCTCGCGAGCCTCGACCAGGGCCCGCCCGTCGGGGAGGGTCACGGAGCGGTTCCGGCCGCGATCGAGTCGATGCGAGCGGTGAGTGTCGCGATCAGCGGCTGCGGGAGCGGCGCGTAGTCGAGCGATGCAGCGCTCGATTCACCCTGCGTGAGATACCAGCGCAGGAAGTCGGTGAGCTGCTTCTGCTTCTTCGCGCTCGGAATCGTCTTCGGAATCAGCAGCCACGTGAACGACGTAATCGGGTATGCGCCCGCGCCCGGTGCGTTCACGATCGAGATGCGGAAGTCGGTATTGGGCGGGAGCTTCGAGCTGATGCCCGCGGCAGCAGCCGTCGCCGATTCGATCGAGGGCTCGACGTACTCGCCAGCCCGGTTCGCGATCGCCGCGGTCGCGAGGTGATTTTGCTTCGCGTAGGCAAGCTCCGTGTAGCCGATCGCGCCTTCCGTCTGCTTCACCTGGCCGGCCACACCTTCGTTGCCCTTCGCGCCGATACCGACCGGCCACGAGAGCTCCTTGCCCTTGCCCGGCGCCGTAGCCCACGTGGTGTTCACCGCGCTCAGAAAGTCGGAGAAGATGTAGGTGGTGCCGCTGCCATCGGAGCGGTGCACGACGAGAATGTCCTTCGCCGGAAGCTTCACGCTGGGATTGAGCGAAGCGATCCGCGAGTCGTTCCACTTGGTGATCTTGCCCGCGAAGATCTGCGCGACGGCGTCACCGCTCAGCTTCAGCGCCTTGTCGATCCCCGTGAGGTTGTACGTGATGACGACGGCGCCGAGCACAGTGGGGAAGTGAAGGATCGGACCCTTCGCCTTGGCGAGCTCCGCGTCGGTCATGGGCGCGTCGGAGGCGCCGAAGTCGACGGTTCCCTCCGTGAGCTGCCGGATGCCTCCGCCAGAGCCGATCGACTGATAGTTGATCTTCACGCCGGACTTCGTGGCGTAGTCGCTGAACCACTTGCTGTAGATCGGATACGGGAAGGTTGCTCCCGCGCCCGTGAGGTCGGCTCCGCTGGTGGTCGACGCGCCGGCGGTTGTGCCAGAATCCGCGCCGCCGGCCTTCTTTTCACCGCCGCAGGCGAACGCAGCAAGGATGGGAATCGCGAGAAAAATACGACGGTTCACGTGTATGCTCCGGGAAGGCGAAGTGCGTTACGAAGGAAAGATGCGGGTCCACATTCACAGAAAGAGGCCGGGCCTGTAACAGCATCGTCACAGGCCCGGCCCGAGGTTCTATCGCCTTACGGAACCCCCTAGAAAACGAGGTTCCAGTGCAGGAACACGGACGACGCCTTGGCGCCGGAAAGTCCGTTCTTGGGGCTCTGCTGCTGATAGTCGAGCGCCAACGTCGACTTGCGCGTGGGCTCCCAGAAGACACCCGCAACAATGAACTGTACGTAGCCATCGACATTCTTATTCGGCTTCCAGTGATCGTAGCGTCCGACCATTCCGAACGACTGCTTGGTATCGGGCTGCGAGAACTCGAGCGGGCGAACGAGCACGAAGCCGTCGAACAGCTGGCCCGTGTTGTTCACGATGTTGTCGAGCGTCACATCCGTTGTGCTGCTCTCGACGCCATCCTTCCGCTCTGCGTAGTCGGCTCCGAACGTCAGGCGACGATCCTTGTTGCCGACGAAGATACCGTAGCGATCCTTCTTGAGGCGGTCCGTGATCGGGTTCGTGGAGGAGTTCGCGAACACGCTGGCGTTTCCGCCGTAGGAGTACCACGGTGAGATCGACAGCGTCTTCAGGATCGAGGACGTGCTGCCCAGCGGCGTGATCGTCACGCGAGCCTGGAAGTCCTTGTACCTGTTGTTCTCGGGGTTGTCATAGCCGGTGCCGTTCACGACGTCGGCGTAGATCTCTCCCCAGTGATTCGGAAGCGTCAGCTGCGACGCGACGCCGAGGTCTGCGGAGGAGAAGAAGCCATACTTCTCCACGGCCACGTTGGTGAGGTAGCGAGGCCAGAAATTTTCCTCATGATCGATCAACATCGTGTGCAGCATGCCGATTCGCGCGAACGCGCTCGCGCCGCTCGGAGTCTTCGAGAGGTAGTCGTACTGCAGGTAAGCGTACTTGAGGCGAACGAACCAGCCCTTGTACGAGTCGGTACCTCCACCCTGCTTGATGTCGGTCGTCACGCGATACGAAACGCGATCGCCGAGGGGGCCCTTGAAGGTCAGATACACACGGCCGATGTCGAACTTGTTCGGCTTGGAGCCGCCGTTCGTGGCCTTGGCGGCCGAGTCGGTCTGGACCTGAAAGTCACCGAAGAGCCAGGCGGAGAAGTCGAGCCCCGGCGTCGCGGGCTTCACCGCCGGCGGCGCCGGCTTCGGCGCGTCGGGAGACTTCGCGGTGTCGGGGGTAGTCGCCTGTGCGCGTGCGGCTACCGGAGCAGCAACGAGCGAAGCAACGACGAGCGCGGACCACAACGAAATGGTACGTGTCATTCGAGTTGTCTCTGTGGTTGATGTGAGGAGCATCGAGCGGTGAAGCGGCGACGTGCCGCTTCACCGCTCGTCGCGAGGTGCTCAGCGCGATGCCATCTGGATGGTGCCCAACCGCTTCTCCAGTTGCGCGATCATGGCGTCCGGAAGCGGCGCGTAGTCGAGCGAAGCCGCCGACTTTTCTCCGTTGCGGAGATACCAGTGGAGGAAGTCGACCAGCTTCTTCCCCTTCGCTGCATCGGGCTGCGTCTGATAGACGAGGAGCCATGTGAACGAGGAGATCGGATAGGCACCCTTGCCCGGGGCGTTGACGATCGAGATCCGGTAGTCGGTGTTCGCCGGGAGTTTGGCAGATGCGCCCGCGGCCGCCTTGGTCACCGACTCGATCGTGGGAGCGACGAACTCACCCTCCGCGTTCTGCAACTCGGCGTACGGAAGCTGGTTCTGCTTCGCATAGGCCAGCTCGACGTAACCAATGGCGCCCGGCGTCTGCTTGACCTGACCGGCGACGCCTTCGTTGCCCTTGCCGCCGAGACCGACGGGCCAGGAGAGCTCCTTCCCTTTCCCCGGCGCCTGCGCCCACGAGGGGCTCACGGCAGAGAGATAGTCGGAGAAGATGTACGTGGTGCCGCTGCCGTCGGAACGATGGACGACGAGGATGTCGCTCGAGGGCAGCTTGGTTCCCTTGTTGAGTGACGCGATCTTGTCGTCGTTCCACTTCGTGATCTTGCCGGCGAAGATGTCGGCGACGACGGGTCCGGTGAGGTGAATGGACTTCGAGACGCCAGGGATGTTGTAGGTGATGACGACTGCCCCGAGCACGGTCGGGAAGTGCAGCACCGGCCCTTTCAGCTTCGCCATCTCGGCATCGCTCATCGGGGCATCGGAGGCGCCGAAATCGACCGTGCCTTCGGTGAGCTGACGAATTCCGCCACCCGAGCCGATCGACTGGTAGTTGATCTTCACACCTGTCGCAGTCGCGT
Source organism: Gemmatimonadota bacterium (assembly GCA_040006195.1). Classification (GTDB taxonomy): domain Bacteria; phylum Gemmatimonadota; class Gemmatimonadetes; order Gemmatimonadales; family Gemmatimonadaceae; genus FEN-1250. The sequence continues at coordinate 3,890 of JBDTXL010000103.1, forward strand.
AGTCGGAAAACCACTTGCTGTAGATCGGATTCGGAAAGGTGGCGCCGGCGCCGTTCAGATCCTGCGCCGTAACAGTGCCGGCAAAGGTGCCGACAAGAGCACTCGCCACTGCGAGCATGCGTACACGAGAGTTCACAAAATTCTCCGCGAAGGTTGTTCGTGCGGAGGAAGTTGAGGCAGCCTCGTAACCGGCTCTTTGTTACTGAGTAACGCTCGTGTCACGGCGGCGTGGGTCGTGTATCGCTGCGATACGTTCGCGCGTCGAGACTGTTGCGGCTACGCGGCGTCGGGGAAGAACGCCGACACCATTGTCCCGTCGCCGACCACGCTCTCGACCTTCACGCGGCCGCGATGCGCCTCGACGAGATGGCGCACGATCGCGAGTCCGAGCCCGGTGCCGCCCGCGTCGCGTGCGCGCCCGGAATCCGCTCGATAGAAGCGCTCGAAAATACGCGAGAGATGCTCGGGCGCGATGCCGACGCCCGTATCGCGCACGCCGATGCTCGTGCCGCGCTCGGCGCGCTCGCTGTACAGTACGATCGCGCCGCCGGAGTTCGTGTGACGGATGGCGTTATCGGCGAGATTCGCGAAGACCTGGCGGATCGCCGTCGGATCCGCGAACGCACACTCGGCGTCATCGCCGATCTCCACGGTGAGCCGCACGCCCTTCTCGCTCGAGGAGCGCATTCGCCCCGCCGCCACTTCGCTCGCCACCGCGTGCAGCTCGACGGTCACGGGATTCGGCACCCAGCCCCCGCTCTCGATGCGTGAGAGATCGAGAAGGTCGTCCACGATTTGCTGCATCCGCTGCGCGTTCGACTGGATCGCCTCGACGAATCTGATCCCTTGATCCGGCGGCACGTCGCCCGCGGCGAGCGTCTCGGCGAAGCCGATGATCACCGTGAGAGGCGTCTTGAGCTCGTGCGAGACGTTGGCGACGAAATCCCTGCGGACGGCATCGACGCGGCGTGACGCCGTGAGGTCGAACACCGCGAGCACGACCCCGCCGTCGCCAAGCGCGCGAGCCGTGAGCATCATGCTTTGCCCATCGACGGTGATCTCGGTCGGCTCCGTCGACTCGCCCGCGAGCGCCGTGGCGAGTGCCTCGCGCAGCGTGCGGTCGCGCGGCAGGCGATCCGCAGAGAAGGGCACGGTGTCCGGGAGGCGCAGCATTCGGCGCCCGCTCTCGTTCACCTGCACGATCTGTCGTCGCGCGTCCACCGCGATCACGCCCTCCTGGAGCGACTCGATCACCGCGTTCATGTGCATGTCATCGTCCTCGAGAGCCTTGAGTCGGCTCGTGAGCTGCTCGGCCATGCGGTGTACCGCTGCCGCCAGGTCGCCGACCTCGCCTGGCGCAGAGAGCGCGGGGCGGCGCGAGAGGTCGCCTGCCGCGAGTGCCTGCGCGACATCGCGCAGCTCGACAACGGGGTTCGAGACGGCGCGCGAGAATGCGGCCGCGAGCATGAGAGCCGCGACGAGCGCGACGAAGCCGGAGATCAGCACGTCGCGCCGGCCGCGCCCAATGATGGCATCGAGGCTCGCGGTGGAGATCGACACTCGCGTGACGCCGAACTCCGATCTGACCGCGACGTAGAGCTCGTTGTCGCCAGCGGAGGGGCTCGTGCGATTTGCGGTGCCGACGGAGTCGCGCAGCGCCGCAATCACCTCGGGCCGTGTGCTGTGATTCTCGAGGCGCGTACGCGCGTCGCCGCGAAACTCCGAGTCGCCGATGACGCGCCCCGAGTGATCGATGAGCGTGACTCGATGTCCGATCGCGGAGCCGGCGGTCGTCGCGAGCGCATCGGGATCGACGCCGGTCGTCCATTCGCGCGCGATGAGATGGGCTTCGCGCGTGAGATGCGCGACCTCGAGCTCCTCGAGCTGGCGTCGGAGCCGCACGCCGCTCAGCAACACGAGCAGTACGATGAGAACGGTGACGACCAGCACCGCTCCAGCAAGGAGCCGGTGCGCGAGCTTCACGACGCTCGGGCCGAAGGCGACCGAAGACGGTAGCCGAAGCCGCGCACGGTCTCGATGAGATCGGAGGCGACGCCAAGCTTCGTGCGAAGCCGCTGGATGTGCATGTCGACGGTGCGCGTCTGGATGTCGGGCGCCGCATCCCACACCGTCTCGAGTAGATGCGCGCGCCCCTGCACGCGCCCGCGTCGCTCGGCCAGCGTCAGCAGGAGTTTGAATTCCGTTGCCGTGAGCTCGATCTCGAGGCCATCGATTCTCACGCGGTGCGCCGAACGATCGATCTCGATCGGGCCGATGGTGAGTGCGTCGGTGGCCGAAGTACCGGCGGCGGCGAGCCTCCGTAAGATCGCGCCCACGCGGAGTACGAGCTCCTGCGGGCTGAAGGGCTTCGCGAGATAGTCGTCGGCGCCGAGGGACAGACCGCGGATGCGATCGGCCTCCTCGCGACGCGCGGTGAGCATCAGCACGGCGACGTCCTTCGTACTCTCGGCGGCGCGCAGCTGCTCGAGCACATCGAAACCCGACATTCCGGGGAGCATGAGGTCGAGTACGACCAGGGTCGGGCGCTCTTCGCGCGCGGCCTGAAGTGCCTCGGCTCCGGTGGACGCTGTGGAGACGCGATAGCCGCCCTTCGCGAGATGGTAGGCGACGAGCGCGACGATGTCCTTCTCGTCATCGACGACGAGCACGCGCTCGCCGCCGGTGGATGTGGTCACGTGGTCTCCGTGCGCAGTCGCTCCTGGATGCGGGCGGCGATCATCTCGATCGCGACCGCGTTCTGGCCACCGTGCGGAACGATAATGTCTGCGAATTGCTTCGTGGGCTCCACGAACTCCTCGTGCATGGGTCGGACGGAATTCAGATACTGATCGAGAATGTCTCGCAGCTGCCGCCCGCGAACTCGCATATCGCGGCCGATGCGACGGATCAGGCGAATGTCTGCGTCGACATCGACGAATATCTTGATGTCGCACAGCGCGCGGACTCGCGCATCCCAGTAGAGCAGGATCCCATCGACGATCACGACATCGGCGCCGGACACGGACTCCGTGCGCTCCGACCGCTGATGCGTCACGAAGTCGTACACCGGCTTGTCTATCGCCGCGCCGCCCGCAAGCGCCTCGAGCTCGTCTCCCAACAGCTCCATGTCCACCACATCTGGATGGTCCCAATTGAGCTGCCTGCGCTCGTCGAACGTGAGGTGAGTCATGTTGCGGTAGTACGCATCCATGCTCACCGACGCGACGGAAATATCCGTCAGCAGCTCCGCCACCTTTCGCGCCACGGTGGACTTTCCCGATCCGGAACCGCCGGCGACGCCGACGATCAACGACGGCATCGCGTGCTCTCTGCCGGAAAATGTTCGCACGCTCGACCGCGATTGAGAAGCGGAGAGGCCGTCACGATCATGTAACCCATACTCGAGAAGTTGCGCTGGCACCGTGCCGCGGTCAACGGCGACTCGCACTCGCACCTCCATTGCGAGGCCACTAACTTTTTGCGATGCGAATTCCGACTCGCGCCGCTCTGATTCTGCTGCCGCTGGGGACGCTCGCGGCGGCGGTGCGCGAGCCACGTGCGCCGCGCGAGATCACGCTCCTGGTGGCTGCGACCACCGACGTGCACGGGCACCTGAGTGGGTGGGATTACTACGCGAATAAGCCCGATTCGGCGCGCGGACTCGCTCGCGCCGCGACGATCGTCGACTCGCTGCGCGCCACGGCGCCCGGGCGGGTGGTGCTGGTCGACGCGGGCGACATGCTGCAGGGGACACCGCTCACGTACGTCGCGGCGCGGCGAGAGGCATTTGTGGTGCATCCGGTGTTTGCCGCGATGAACGTGATGCACTATGACGCGGCAGCGGTCGGGAATCACGAGTTCAACTACGGGTTACCGTTTCTATACGCTTCCGCGAAGGGCGCGCACTTTCCGCTCCTCGCCGCGAATGCATACGCCGCGAGCGGACCTGCGCCGTTTCCCGGACGCGCGATCATCGAGCGCGACGGTGTGCGGATAGCGCTCATCGGCGCGACCACACCCGGCTCCAACGCGTGGGACAAGGACAACCTCGCGAGTCGCCTGCGCATCGGCGCGGTCGTTCCCGCCGTGCGCGCGCAGGTGGATTCCGCTCATCGCGAACACGCCGACGTGGTAGTCGTCGTCATGCACACCGGACTCGGCGAGCCGTCGAGCTACGACACCGTGGTCGCCCGGCTGCCAAGCGAGAATGTCGCCGCTGTGGTCGCGCATGAGGTGCCGGGGATCGACCTGATTGTCTACGGACACTCGCACAAGCAGATGGCGGACACGGTGATCGCCGGCGTTCTGTTGATGCAGCCCAGGAATTGGGCGCAGAGTGTCGCCGTCGCGTCGCTGCATCTGGAGCAGGCGGCGGGTGCATGGCGTGTGGCGGGGAAGAGCTCATCACTGATCCAGTCCGCCGGTCACGCCGAGAGCAAGGCGGTGCTCGAGGCGTCGCGGGATGCGCACGCATCCGCGCGGCGCTACGTCGCGATGTCGATTGGTAGCTCGAGCGTCGCTTGGAGCGCCGATTCCGGGCGCGTCGCCGACACGCCACTCGCCGACTTCATTCTCGAGGTCGAGCGTCGCACCGCGCACAGCGATCTGGCCTCGACCGCGGTGTTCGACGTGGGCGCGAGGATCGATCCGGGACCTGTCACCGTCGGTGAAATCGCTCGCCTCTATCCATACGAGAACACACTGTCCGCGATTCGCGTGACCGGTGCGCAGCTTCGCGCCTACCTCGAATACAGTGCCCGCTACTATGGTACGTACGGCTCCGGCGAGCCCGCGGTGCATGCGGAGGTACCGGGATACAACTTCGACATTGTCGCCGGCGCGAACTATACGATCGATCTCGCTCGCCCCATCGGCCAGCGAATAACGTCGCTCACGGTGAAGGGTGCGCCGGTGCGCGACACGGATTCGTTCACGCTCGCGCTCAACAACTATCGGCGCTCGGGCGGCGGCGGATACGCGATGCTCCGCGACGCGCCCGAGGTGTACAACGGCACCACCGAAATTCGCGACCTGCTGATCGCCGAGGTGGAGCGCCGCAAGCACATCGCCCCCGCCGACTATTTTGAGCGCAACTGGTCGATCGTGCCCGAGGCGGCCATAGCGCCTGCGTACACGGCGACACACTCATGGAAGCAATGACCCGTATCATTCCGGTATTCGTCAATTCCGTGAAGGTCGAGCTGGCAACCGGCTCGACTGCCCTCGATGCTGTGAGGCTGTGGAGCGAGACCGCGGCCACCGAGGTGACGGGAGGCGGAAAGATCATCACGGACGATCGCGGTCTCCCGATTCTTCCCGACACCGCGATTCACGGCGGCTCGATCTTCAGGCTGATTCCCGCTCGCGGTGCTGGCGAGCCTGCCGAAGAGATGGAGGAGTAGCGTGTGACCGGGATCATGCGCGAGCTGCTCGTCCAGCTACCCAAGGCCGAGCTCCACTGTCATCTCGACGGATCGGTGCGCGCGCAGACGCTCGTCGATCTCGCCAGGGAGCGCGGAGTCGTGCTTCCGGCGCACAACGCGGCGGAGTTGCACGACTACATGGTAGTGCGCAACGCCGACAATCTCGAAGACTACCTCGCGCGCTTTTCGGTGACGCTGTCGGTGATGCAGGATACGGAGGCGCTCGAGCGGATCGCCCGCGAGCTGGTGCTCGACGCTGCACGCGAGGGCGTGCGCTACCTCGAGATTCGCTATTCACCGATTCTCAATACACAGGAAGGACTCTCGCTCGACGAGGCAGTCGAGGCGCCGCTTCGTGGCATCGCGGCCGGCACATTCGAATCGGGAACGATCGGGCGGTTGATCATCTGTGCGCTTCGCCATCTCGCGCCGGCGGTATCGAGCGAGCTCGCGCGCCTCGCCGTCGCGTACAAGCATCACGGCGTCGTCGGCTTCGATCTCGCCGGCGGCGAGCGCGGGCATCCGGCGACGATGCACAGCGAGTCGTTCGCGTACGCGCGCGCCCACGACCTCGCGGTCACGGTGCACGCGGGCGAGGGCGACGGCGCCGACTCCATACGCCAGGCGGTGCACGTTTGCGGCGCCGATCGTATCGGACATGCGACGCGGCTCTTCGAAGACCCGTCGCTCGCGCAATACGTGAACGATCGTCGCCTCGCGCTCGAGATCTGCCTCACGAGCAACGTGCAGACGCGTGCAACCCAATCCTACGAGACGCACCCGCTGCGCTCGTACTTCGATCACGGGCAGAACGTCGTGCTCAACACCGACAATCGTCTCATGAGCGGCGTGACGCTCACCGACGAATACGCGCATGCAGCGTCCTCGCTCGGCTTCACCTTTCGCGAGCTCGCGATCATCGCGCGCAACGGGTTCGAGAGTGCCTTCGCCTCGTGGCCCGAGCGCCGCATCATGCTCGACGACTTCGATCGCGCGCTTCCGGCGCTGTTGGCGCAACTGTGAGCGGAGATGCGCAGATGGTCGAGCGCGCTTCCGAGATGCTGCGCTCGAAGCTCGGCGCGGAAACTACAACCGCGCTGATACTCGGCTCGGGACTCGGCGGCCTCGCCGACCACGTCGCGGACGCGATCACGATTCCCTATCGTGCGATTCCCGGCTTCCCACCGTCGAGCATTCCAGGCCACGCAGCGCGCTTCGTCGCCGGCACGCTCGGCGCGAAGAGGGTGATCGTCGCGTCCGGACGATATCACCTGTACGAGGGACACTCGCTCGATACGGTGGCCCTCCCGACTCGAGTGCTTCACGCGTGCGGCGTGCGGACACTCTTCGTGTCCAACGCGGCCGGCGGAATCAATCGCACGCTGCGCGCGGGAGACCTGATGATCATCGAGGATCATCTCAATCTGATGTCGGGCACGCCGCTCGCCGGACCGCCGCGCGAGGGCGAGTCGCGCTTCCCCGACATGTCGGCGCCCTACGACGTGTCGCTGATCCGCGAGTTGCGCGAGGCGGCGCTCGAGTGCGGCATCGCGATCAAGTGCGGCGTCTACGCGGCGCTCGTGGGGCCGGCATACGAGACGCCGGCCGAGGTTCGGATGCTCGACAAGCTCGGCGCTGACGCCGTGGGGATGTCGACGGTGCCGGAGGTGCTCACGGCGCGCGCGCTCGGGATGAGGGTCGCCGGCGTCAGCTGCATCACCAACGTCGCCGCGGGGCTGAGAAGCACCCCCCTCAGTCACGCCGAGGTGCTCGAAACGGCGTCGCGCGTTGCCGCGAGCTTCGAGAAGCTGGTGACCGCCTTCGTTCGGCGAGTCAGCTAGACCGGCAGGCTATGCCGCAGGCAGCGTCAGCGTGAACAAGCTGCCGACTCCGAGCTGGCTCTCCGCCACCAACTCTCCACCCATCGCTCGCGCGAGCTCGCGGCTGATCGCGAGTCCCAGCCCCGTGCCCTCGCTCGAGCGCGTGAGCTTGGTGTCCACCTGCACGAACGGCTGAAATATCCGGTCCAGCTGGTCCGCCGCAATCCCGTGTCCCGTGTCCGAGACTCGAATCGTCACGACATCCGCTGCGCCGGTCCGGCACTCCAGCGTCACGCGACCGCCCCCATCGGTGAACTTGATCGCGTTCGAGAGAAGGTTGAACAGAATCTGTTGCAGCTTCTCCGAATCCGCTCGAGCCTTGATGCGGGAGTCGCAGCGAACATAGCGGAGCTCCAATTGCTTCGTTCGCGCCTGCGGCGTCGTGAGCGCCTCGCACGTCGCGAGCACTTCGTCGATGTGCACGTCGGCGATATCGTAGATCACGGCGCCAGCATCGATCTTCGCGTAATTCAGCACGCCATTGATGAGGCCGAGCAGATGCCGCTGGCTGCGCTGAATGCGCTCGAGCGCGGTGAGCTGATCCGCCGTGACTGCGCCGTGCACGCCAAGCTCGATGAGCTGCGCGTGGCCGCCGATGGCGTTGAGGGGCGTGCGCAGCTCGTGGCTCATCACGGCGAGGAACTCACTCTTGGCGCGGTTCGCCATCTCTGCATCGGCCCGTGCGTGCTCCGCCTGCTCGAGCAGCCGCTCGCGCTCGATGAGCATGGCGCGCCGATCCGTCACCTCGATCAGCACCGCGACTATTGCGCGTACCACCCCGTCCGTCGCCCGGAGCGGATGGTAGACGAGGTCGAAGTAGTGCATCGCGCTCTCGCCCACGTTTGTCATGTCGAAGAAGATTCCCATATCGGCGGCGACAAACGGGATTCCCGAGTCGAATACCCGCTGTAGCACCTCCTCGATCTCCGATCCCGCGAGCTCCGGAAATACCTCGACGAGCGTTTGCCCCACGGGGTCGCGATTGCCGATGACCCGGAGATACTGGTCGTTCGCAACCGTGAATCGCATCTCGCGTCCGTCGAACACCGCGATTGCGACCGGCGCCTGCGCGAACACCTGGGTCAGCGTCTCGCGTGCAGCATCCGCCTCGGCGCGAGCCGCCTGCTCGGCTGCGAGCAGTCGCTCGCGCTCGCGGAGCATCGTCACCCGCGCGGTCGTTTCCTGGCAGACGACGAGCACGCCGGCGATCAGGCCGTTCTCTCGCACGGCGCTGTAGCTGTACGTCCACCACACATCCTCGAGGCGCCCATTTCGCTCGATCGGCAGATACTGATCCTCGTGCCACGTCGACTCACCCGTATTCATCACCTGCTCGATCTGCGGGCCGATCACCGTCCAGATATCCGTCCAGAACTCGCGTCCCTTCGCGCCCAGCGCGTGCTCGTGTCGGTCGCCCAGGCCAAGGCTGGGGCGATAGGCGTCGTTGTAGAACTGCACGAGCTCCGGTCCCCACCAGAGAAACATGGGATTGCGCGACTCGAGCAGAATCCCGGCGGTCGTGCGCAGGCTCTGCGACCACGTCGATACTGGGCCGACCGGCGTCGTCGACCAGTCGAAGGCGCGGCAGCGCTGTGCCATCTCTCCGGAGCCGACGAAGAGAGAAACCGCGAGGTCGCTCTCCGATTCTCGTGCGATGTCAGCGGTCACTTCGCGAAATCTCTGCCTTCGGGTGACTCGATCGTGGTGCGAGCGACGTACATCTTGGAGGCGCGCCACCTCAAGCGCAATCGTACAAACTCGACCTAATCGGCCCAGTGATTCAGCGGCCCGTGCCCCGCGCCGAGCGCCGGCGCCGTCGCGATCGCGCGATGCACCCAGTCGATCGCCTGCTCCACTGCCATATCGAGCTCGATCCCCAGCGCGAGCAGCGCGGTGATCGCCGACGAGAGCGTGCAGCCGGTCCCGTGCGTGTGCCGCGTCTCGAGCCGTGGATGCGTGAACACGCGCACGCGGTCACCATGCACGAGAACATCGATTGCCGCGTCGCCCACCAGGTGCCCTCCCTTGATGAGCGCCGCCGTCGCTCCGCGCGCGACGAGCACGCGCCCCGCGCGTTCCATTGCCTCGACGTCGCGCACGGTCTCGCCCACGAGAATCTCCGCCTCGTCGAGATTCGGCGTCACGAGCGTCGCCAGCGGGATCAGCACGTCGCGTAGCGCGGCAACCGCCGCGCGCTCGAGCAGTGGGTCGCCGGACGCCGACACCATCACCGGGTCGACCACGAGCGGCGCGAGCGCATACCTGCGTAGCGACGCGGCGACGGCAGTCACGATTGCCGAGTCGGCGAGCATCCCGGTCTTGGTCGCCGCCGGTCGCAGATCGCCCGCCACTGAGTCGATCTGCGCTTCGATCATCGAGACGGGAATCGCCACCCACCCCTGTACGCCGCGCGTGTTCTGCGCCGTCACGGCGGTGATCACCGACGTACCGAAGACGTGGAAGTGGTGGAAGGACTTGAGGTCGGCCTGAACGCCGGCGCCGCCGCCTGAGTCGGAGCCGGCGATCGTCAGGGCGATTGGTGAGGTGGCCATCGCCGAAGGATGCCCTTAACCCACCGGGGCGACAACGGCGCGTGACGCCCGCACCAGCGTCTCCGTCATTTCTAACCGGCACTCGTCACGCTCTTCCCGTATCACCGCGGTGAACAATGGATCTTCAGCCAATCGCAGCGCTGCTCATCACCGGGGACTCGCCGGCGTCGCGCCTATTGAGCGCCTCGCTCGCGCCGTCCGTTCCGTCGCGTCTCGCACCCTTCACGCTCACGCCGGTTGGCATGAACGACGACGCGCTCACGAGGCTCGCCGATCAGCGCGCCGATGTGGTGCTCCTCGATCTCACCGGCCCGCTGGATACCGCAATGGACATCCTCATCCGTGCGCGAGTCGAAGTTCCCGAGATCCCGGTGGTCGTGCTCGTCGAACCCGGCCACAAGGGAGAGTCGAATGGAGCCGCGGCGATCGAGGCCGGCGCGTGTGACTTCGTTGTGAAGGAAGAGCTGAGCAGCGCGCTACTCGCGCGCGTGCTGCACTACGCGATCGAGCGCTATCGCCTGCACGCCACGCTCGACCAGCTCTCGCTCACCGATCCGCTGACCGGCCTCTACAATGCGCGCGGCTTTCGCACGCTGGCCGAGCATCATCTCAAGCTGGCGCACCGCACGCGCGGCCTCGTGATCGCGGTGGCGGACGTGCGCGCGCTCGACGAGATCAACGCCGCCTGGGGCCGCGACGCGGGCGACCGCGCACTCGTCGGAGCGTCGCAGGTGATTCGCGAGACGTTCCGCGCATCCGACGTGATCGCCCGCATCGGCGACGACGACTTCGCGACGCTCATGCTCGACGCCACCGACGAGACTACCGAAGTCGTCGCGCCGCGCCTTCGCCAGCGCCTCGAGCACTACCGTGCGGCCCATCGCGATTCGCCCTGGCTCCTCGGCATGACGGTCGGGCTGGTGCGCGTTTCGCCCGGAATGCATTCGGGGATCGACGAGCTCCTCGCCGAGGCGGGAGCGGCGGCAGCGGCGGAACAGGTGAAGGTGGCGTAACTTCAGGGCACCCCGGAACACCGTTCCCTCCAGCCCTCCATCATGTCCGCGAAGCTGCTGACCCTCGCTCGAGATCTGCAGCGGCGCAAGGCTCGCGAGCGCCAGCAGCGCTTCGTCTGCGAAGGGGTGCGCGCGACGGAGGAGCTCATGCGGAGTTCGCTGGAGATTCACGGCGTGCTCATCTCGCCTGCGCTCCTCGGCGCTGCTCGAGGCGCCGCCCTGCGCGAAGCAGTCGACGCGCGCGGCATCGCGGTGCTCGAGCTCGATGAGGCGGACTTCGCGAGCGCCGCATCGACCGATGCGCCGCAGGGTGTGCTCGCGATCGGTGCAATTCCCGCGCTGACCGTCGAGTCGCTCGCGCTTCCTTCGCGTGCTCGCCTGCTCGTGCTCGACGCCGTGCAGGACCCCGGCAACGCCGGCACCATGCTCCGCACCTCGGCCGCACTCGGCGCATCTGCCACGCTCGCTGCCCCCGGCACGGTTGACCTGTGGAACGCCAAGGTCGTCCGTAGCGCAATGGGTGCTCTCTTCCACTCTCCCGCGCTCGCCGTGAGCTGGAGCGATCTCGACACGCTCCTCGCGTCAAGCGAGATACCGCTGTGGGGCGCCGATGTCGCCGGCCAGCCGATCGAGACGATCGCGCCGCCGACATCGGTCGCACTTGCGGTAGGCAACGAAGGCGCGGGGCTTTCGGATGACGCACGCTCGCGCTGTGCGCGGCTCGTTGGAATATCGCTCGCGCCGGAGATCGAATCGCTCAACGTCGCCGTCGCCGCCGGCATTCTCCTACACCACTTCCGCGAGTGACCGACGCTTACGCCCCTCTGGGCTCCTGGTATTTCCCCACGATCGCCTTTCTCTTCGGCTCATGCATCGGCTCGTTCCTGAACGTCTGCGTGAGCCGATGGCCCGCGAATCTGTCGGTGGTGAAGCCGCGCTCGCGCTGTCCACACTGCGGACACGAGATCACCTGGTACGAGAACATCCCGCTCGTGAGCTGGCTCGCCTTGCGCGCAAAGTGCAGCGGCTGCAAGGCGCCGATCTCCGCGGTGTATCCGCTGCTGGAGCTGACCGTCGGATTGATCTGGGTGGCGTGCGTGCTGCAGTTCGGCCCGAGCTTCACCGCAGTCCGTGTCGCCGTGCTCACGTCGGTTCTGCTCGGCATCATGATCACCGACGCCACCGACTACGTGATCCCGGATGGCTTCACCGTCTTCGGCTTCTTCTTCGCCCTCGTCGCGGCCACCGTGGGAACGATGCTCGGTGAAACTCTTCCGTTCGCGACGCTGTATGATTCTATCATAGGAGCGTGCGTCGGAGCCGGCGCCATCGCGATCGTCGGGTGGCTTGGCGAGCTTGCTCTCAAGAAAGAGGCGATGGGCTTTGGCGACGTGACGTTGATGGCGATGGTCGGTGCGTATCTCGGACCCGGGCGCACACTGCTCACCATTTTCATCGGCGCCTTCCTCGGGGCGGTGGGCTTCCTCGCGATCGTCTATCCGATCGCGTGGCTGCGCGCTCGCAAGTCGGGAACGGAGTTCTCCCCGCCCCTCGTTCCGTTCGGAGTGTTTCTCGCACCTGCTGCGATGATCGCCCTTCTGTGGGGGAGTCGGATGATGAACTGGTACGCGCACGACATGCTGGGGCTGTGAGCTTCAGCGACATGCTGCGCTCGAGCAGCGACTCGCTCGCGCGATTCACACTCGACCTCACGGCCGAGGCACGTGCCGGGAGGCTCGAGCCCGTGCGCTGCCGCGACACCGAGATCGCACGCGTCATCGACATCCTGCTGCGCCACGGGAAGAACAATCCGGCGCTCGTCGGCGCGGCGGGAACGGGAAAGACCGCGATCGCCGAGGGCTTTGCGCAGCGCATCGCGTCGGGGAAGGTGCCGCTCGCGCTCCGCGACGCGCGCGTGCTCGCGCTCGATCATGCGGGGCTGCTCGCCGGCACCATGTACCGCGGCCAATACGAGGAGCGGCTCACGGCAATCGTGAATGCGGCCTCGGCGAATCCGAACATCATCCTCTTTATCGATGAGCTCCATAACCTCATCGGCCAGGGCGCGGCGATGGGCGTCGCGATGGATGCGGCGAACATGCTCAAGCCCGCGCTCGTGCGCGGCGAGTTCCGCGTCATCGGCGCAACCACCGACGACGAGTATCAGCGCTGGGTGCTCGGCGATCCCGCGCTCGAGCGCCGCTTTCAGAAGATTTCGGTCACTGAGCTTTCCGCCGAGGATACTCTCGCGGTGCTCGAGGCTCGACGCGAGCGGCTCGAGCGCCATCACAACGTGTCGATCGCCGATGAAGCGTTGACGGCGAGCGTCGCGCTGACGGATCGCTATGTAACCGACCGCGTGCGTCCCGATCGCGCGATCGATGCGCTCGACGAGGCGTGCGCGCACGCGCAGGCGACGGCATCGTATTCGGAGCTCACGGAGTCACTCATTCGCGAGCGGCTCGCGCTGCTGCGCGATGTCGAGCGTGTGGGCGCGCCGGCGCGCGCGCGCGAGATGAGCGAGGAGCTCACGCCTGATGAGTCGCTCGAGCGACTGGCGCGCACGGGGCTCGCCGCGATCGAGCGGTTGGGACTCGAGCTCGAAAAGGCGTTTGGCAGCGCGCCCGCGCGTGCTGCGGCTGCCGCCGCACCGATGCCACCCGCGCCCCCAGCGGCGCCCCCCCGGCCCGCTGCTCCCGCGTGGGACCCAGCTCCGCGCAGCGCTCGTCTGGCTTCCGTGGAGAGGGAGCTGCAGAAGCGACTCGTCGAGGAGGGGCTCGTCGTGCGCGCGCCGGACATCGCGCGCGTCGTTGCCGTCGCGACGGGTCGCACGGTCGAATGGCCGTGAGCCGCGTGCACGCGCGCAGCGCTGCGATCGCGCTGCTGGCGTCGATGACGATCTTCACCGCTGGGTGCCCAGGGAAGGAGAAGCTCACCGCGCAGGGGCCGTACGCGCAGGAAGTCTCCGATGCGATCCCGAAGATCGAGCGAGTGACCGGGCTCAAGTTCAAGAAGCAGCCCGTGCTCGAGCGGCGCACGAAGGAGCAGGTGCGCGCCTATCTCGTGAAGCAGTTCGAGGATGAGCGCTCGCAGACCGACCTCGCCGCGCAGCAGACATTGCTTCGGCGACTCGGTCTCGTGGGTGAGGACTTCGACCTGCGCGCGCTGATGCTTGATCTCTATACCGAGCAGATCGTCGGCTTTTACGATCCGGCGACGAAGGTGCTCTACGTGGTCGACGGTGCGCCAGCTGATCAGCTGGGCTTCGTCATCGAGCACGAGCTCGTGCATGCGCTCCAGGATCAGTACACGAATCTCGATTCGCTGCTGCACATCAAGGGCGACGATGATCGAGTGCTCGCCGCGCAGTCGGTGATGGAGGGGCAGGCGACACTCGTTCCGCTGCGCGACAGGCTTGGGCCGGCGGCGGAGATTCCCGGCGGATGGGATCGCGTGCGGCAGATGGTGCGCGAGTCATCGTCGTCGATGCCGAAATTCGCCGCCGCGCCGCAGATCCTGCAGGAGACGCTGATCTTCCCGTATCTCAGCGGGATGGAGTTCATGAAACACTTCGACGATCAGGAGCCGGGGAAGATGCCCTTCGGCGCCGCAATGCCCGTGTCGTCGACGCAGATAATCCATCCGAGTGCATACTTCGGGTCGAACGCAGAGCAGCCTGTGACGATCACGCTGCCGCCGCTGCACGGTGCGACGAACACGTACGAGAACGACATGGGTGAGTTCGAGACGCGTCTCTTCCTGTTTCAGCATCTCAAGGACCAGAACGCGTCGATCATGGCAGCGATGGGATGGGCGGGCGATCGCTACGCCATTCTCAAGACGCCGCACGGCGACGGGCTCGCTTGGGTGACGGTGTGGCGCTCAGCTGTCGACGCGGGAGAGTTTCGGACAGCGATGCAGAAGGTATTGACGGCTCGCTACCCGAACGTGCAGGCGACGGAAGGGCCACAGGGCACGCACCTGATCGCGTCGGGCCGCTCGATGGTTCTCTCCGGCGGCGACGTGAATGGCCACTCGGTTGTCGTGTACATCGACGTCCCGGCAGCCGACCGCGCGGACATCCTCGACATGTCGAAGATCGCGCTCAAGTAGAACGGTCGCGCCCGGATCGTTCGTCGTGCGGTTCACGAGCGCCAACGACTTCCATTCTGTCAATGCTCGCACCGCGCGCGATGTCGAGCCGCTCCGTTACTGCCCGATGAATCTCGAGAACGCGTAGATCGCCAGTCCCGCCAGACCGCCCACGAGTGTACCGTTGATGCGGATGAACTGCAGATCCTTCCCGATCGCGAGCTCCACGCGGTCCGAGGTGATCTCGGGATCCCACGACGTCACCGTCTGCGCGATCAGCTCCGCGACCTCGCCCTGGTAGCGATCGACGAGATGCCCGGCCACGTCCGCGATCAGCGCATCGACGCGCGCGAGCAATGCCTCATCGCGCGACACCGCCTCCCCCAGCGACACGAGCCCACGCTCGATCGCCGAAGGCGCGAACGCGTTCGGCGCATCCGCATACTTGAAGAGCGCCTCCTTCGCATCCTCCCATATCGATTTCGAGAACTTCCGCACTGCCGCCGCATCCAGAATCTCGAGCTTGATCTTCTCCGCCCGCGCGCGCACATCCGGACTGTCGTTCAGCTTCCGCACGAAGTTCGCGAGCGCCTCGTCGAAGCGGCGTCGCAGCGGATGGTTCGGGTCGTCACGCACCTCGGCGAGCGTGTTGTCGAGCCCCGACACGATCTTCCGATGGATGCGATCGTCGACCATCCCCGGTACCCACCACGGACTCTCCGCCTCGATTCGCTCGCGAATCAGCTCCTGGTTCTGATCGACCGTTCTCGCCAATAGCCCGATCGCCTCGTCGAGCAGCTCCTGGTGACGATCGCCGTCGGTGATCAGCGACAGCATCTGTCCGAGTATCGGCGCGACTTCCGTGCTCCGGATTCGCTCGACCAGCACGCGATCGATCAGCTCCTGCACATCCTCGTCGGCGAGCATCCGCGCGCCGTTGGCCATCGCGGTCGCGGCGTGATGCGCGAGTGTGCGGCTGTTCTCCGGTACCGCCAGCCACTTTGCGAGATGCTCCGACACGTGGAGTGATGCCAGTCGTGCGGCGAGCACGTCCCGCGAGAGAAAGTGCCGCGATACGAAGTTGCCGAGACTGCGCCCGATCTGATCCTTCCGCGCGGCGACGATCGCGGTGTGCGGAATCGGAATGCCGAGGGGATGCCGGAAGAGCGCCGTCACCGCAAACCAGTCGGCCACACCGCCGATCATCGATGCTTCCGCCGTCGCGCGAACGTACGCGAGCCACGGATATCGCGCGACGAAAATCGAGCTCACGATCCAGATCGCGGTCGCGAGCAGCAACAGCCCACTCGCACGACGCTTCATGCGCGCGAGATTTTTGCGCTTCGTCGCCTCATCTGGCGGCGCCAACGGCGCGCTCAACACGGGCGCGGGCCGAACTGCCAGATCAGTCACCGGTTTCGATCGGCACCGAGCGCTCCGCATCCGCTGCCCTGCGCTCCGGCTCCACCGCGGGCTCCTGCGACGGCGGCATATCGGCGGGCGTCGCCGCCACTGCCGGCAGCATCGCAAGGCGCAGTACCTCGTCCATCGCATCGACGAAGGTGAACACCATGTTCTTCCGCACCTCGGCCGGAATCTCGCGCAGATCCTTCTCGTTGTGCTTCGGGAGTATCACCTCGCGCAGCCCGGCGCGGTATGCGGCGAGCACCTTCTCCTTCACGCCGCCGATCTCGAGCACCTTTCCGCGCAGTGTAACTTCTCCCGTCATCGCGACATCGCGGCGCACCGGGCGCTCGCTCAACGTGCTCGCGATCGCCAGCGTCACCGTGATCCCTGCGCTTG
>JBDTXL010000104.1:0-11800 GCA_040006195.1 Gemmatimonadota bacterium
ACGACGGCATTTACCGGGGCGACGATCACGGTGAGCGGGATCGATGCTGATTGATTTTCGCTCGTGGCAAAGATCGTGACGGGTCCGGCTGCTACCCCGGTCACGAGTCCTGTCGCGGAGACGGTGGCAATCGGTGTGCTCGAGGACCCCCACGTGACTCTACGTCCCGTAAGCACGGCGCCGTTGGCATCCTTGGTCGTCGCCGCGAGCTGCACAGTCTGTCCGATGGTCACCGTGTTCGAAGGTGTCGAGAGCTGCACGCTCGCCACCGCGACGTGTGCTGGCGGCCCCGTCGAATCGTTGCTGCCGCCGCACGAGGCGACTGCGAGCGCAGCCAGCGAAATGGTGAGGGCGAGCGACAGGCGGGGGAGCAGAACGCGCTGGAGAGACATGATTCCTCGGGCGTACACGAGAGTGCCGCGCGCGTGTGCGCGGCGGCAATAGACGGGGCTACTTTCTATTCTGACTCGATCGGTCGAGGGGGAGTAACACGAGAATGGGGCATTGGGATGAGGCGAGGAGGTCGCGAAGAGGTTCGGCGATCGCGATCTTTGCCGCGGAGTGGCTCCGGAGGGAGCGATGACTGGGCGATTTCGTGCATCCTACCCGTTCAGGGCGCGACCGGCCGCTTCGAGATCGCCTTCGGCACGGGCGCGTGCGGAACGGCAACACTCCCCAAAACTACTGTGATCGTTCCCGACGTCACCGCGTTTGCCGGACACATCATATGCGTTGCGCGCTCGCGATCGGCGCGAGCTCGAGAAGTGGATGGAGTGGTTTGCGAAGGGCGAGTGATTCAACGCGAGACAATACTCGAGTTCAGCGCTATTGCGTTCGGCGTCGCGACTCCCGATGCGGTGTTGTCGAAGATGCACCACTTCTCCTTCGCGTCGTCCCTCTCCAATCGCGCCCGCAGCGACACGATCTGCCTCGCATCGTACGAGGAGTAGTACACGCGCGGCGATCCGTGCAATCGGTAGTAGGAGAGCCCGCGCCATCCGCCGGGCTCACCCGCTCCGGGGTGTAGCACAGGATCCGCCGCGACTCGCGCTATATGTCGCTCTGCGAGCCACGCATCCACATCGCGCGTGAACCAGCTCGCATGCCGAGGCTCACAGGCGATGGTGAAGCGATCGCTCTGGGCAAGCATCTCGCAGAAGGGCCCGACGATATTCGCGTCGAAGGCGAGGCTCGGCGGGAGCTGAAGGAGTATTGGGCCGAGCTTCGCACCGAGCACGGAGATCTCCGCGAGAAAGCTGCGGATGCCGGAGCCGCAGTCGACGAGTTGCGCATCGTGGGTGAGCAGTTTCGGAGTCTTTACCGCGAAGCGGAATACCGGCGGTACGATTTCGCGCCAGCGTTCGTATGTCTTCGCCTGATGCGAGCGCCGGAAGGTGGAGTTGATCTCGACGGCGGTGAAAACGGAGCTGTAGCGTGCGAGTGCGCTTTCGTTGGCCGGAAACGCAGCCGCGACCGGCTTGGGAATCGCCCAACCTGCGGTGCCGATGAAGATTGATGCGCACGTCGATTCGGACATCACGATGTCACACGCCGCTAGAGCCCCGGGAGTTGTGTTCGTTGGTCGCAATACAGGCCAATACCCACGCGCCGCCCGCGAGATAGCCGGCGGTTACATCGCTGAGATAGTGCACGCCCAGGTATAGGCGGCTGAAGCCGATAGCGGCGATCAAAAGCGTGGCGCCGAGCGCGATGGACGTCCGGGTTTTCGTGTTCGAGACGTGATGGCGGAGCAAGTAAGCAAGCATCGCGTAGCCCACCAGCGAATTCATTGCATGCCCGCTGGGAAAGCTCCACGATCCGCTGGTGATGAATTCGGACGCGAATCGAGGACGCGCACGTCGGAAGGCCAGTTTGAGTGTCTCATCGAGGACGACACCGCCGACGATGGCGACGGTCCAAAGCGTGAGCCAGCGCCAGCGGTGCCGAACCGCGAGCACGACCGCCACGGCTATATCGACCACAAACAGAATGGGGGCACCGAACCAGCTTACGATCTGGAACACTCGCTCGCCCCGCTCGCTTCCGTGAAGCTGAAGCCAGTTCAGGACGGAGATATCGATTCGAGCGAGACGTCCCTGCTCACTGAATTCATCGGAGAGCACGGCAAAGCCGAAGAGCATCAGGCCGATCACCGCGAGCGCAGCGAAAAGCCGGAGTCCATCTCGAAGGGTGAGTTTGGTTCTAGCGATGTCCGCCTCGGTGCCCACGACTGCGTCTCTCACTCGGTCGGCCTCTCTGGCAGCGCTTCCGCCTCTTTCGCAGCGGCATTCTGCGCGCGGTAAAGTGAACTTCGAAGCATCCGCATCTCCCGAAACTTGTATGTGTGCATACTATAATGCCCACCTGACGTGCTGATCACGCGCGCTCAGCGACTTCCGGCTACGGCGCGTGCGAGCATTGCAGGAGACCGTCCAATGCCTCGCAGGCACTGGCTATGCTGAGCGATTCGATCGTCGATCCGCTCCAGTAGGCGGCGCTATGCGGAGTATGCCATGGGAGCCATTGAGTGAGTCCCTGCTGGATGAGAACCACAGTAGGGATACGAAACGCCGAAGCTGCGTGAGTGATCGACGTGTCGGCGGTGACCACATGCGTGCTCGTCCCGACCAGTGCCAGTACATCGCGGAGTCTCGGCGTTGGCGCGGCAACCGCGCCGACCCGGCTCGCGACATCGCGCACGGAGCTCCAATCGGCCACGCTTCCGACGACGATGATCGTCGCTTCAGGCGAGCGCGCGCGCAGGTGCGCGATGAGTGCGATCCAGCGATCATTCGGCCAGCGACGCGGCGCGGCTCCCGCGGAGATATTGAGCAGCCAGCGCTCGCGACGAAGCTCGGCGTCTCCGGCAGAGGCAGACCACACCTCGTCGGCGGACTTCGTTTCCTGCTCGGACAGGAAAACTTCGGGACGAAGGTCGGTAGTACGGAGGTCGACGCCAAATGGGGTCGCAAGCGCCGCGCTGCCGTCGACCATGTGCGTAGTGGAGCGATCGAAGCGATCGACACACACGTTGAAGACGAGAGGATGATTGCCGCCGCCGACACCAACTCGATATGGCGCCCGCGATGCCAACGCCAGTGCGGGGCTGCGAATGAACGACGCACCTCGGGTGATCTTTCCATCGATCACAACGTCGTATTTCTCGCGGCGAATGGTACGCGCGACTTCGAGCGTGCCGAGGAGTGTGCGCGAGAGCACGTGCACGCGACGGACGTATGGGTTGCGCTCGAGAACCGGCGAAGCTTGCGCTGTGGTGAGCACGTCGAGCGCGATGGACGGTTGCGCGAGCGCAATCGCGCGAAGAGTTCCGGTCGCGAGAATTAGATCGCCGATCCCCTGTGTCCGCATGTACAGCACGGCGCGTGATCGCTCGTTCCATCGCGGCAGCTCGGCCACGCGCTCGCCTGCGGACAGCATACCGATCCCGCGCATCCAGCCACGACGCCACGCTTGTTCGATCCGGCCAAAGTGCATCTATGGCTGCCCGTTGAGAAGTGGTTCCCACGGGGCAGCTTAGGCACGTGTCCTTTCACCTTCGTTACAAAGCCGGTTCCGAAGCATCAAGTTGTTTTTGTGACGAGCGCTCGAGAGTACCTCGCCCGAGAGATCGAGTGATCACTGTTCCCTTGCTCAGCGCGCTGCCGGCCCAGAAAGCTGCGCATGCCACGCCAGCGAGAATGCCACCGGCAACGTCGGTGGGCCAGTGAGCGCCCAGATATACACGGGCGATTGCGGTCGCGATGATGAACAGGAGCGCAATCGCCCGAGCGGCTGCCCGATTTCCGCTCGAGCTGAACGAGCGGCTGAGTAACAGCGTCCCCAGCCCGAATACCACGACCGCCATCATGACGTCGCCGGAGGGGTAGGAGGGGCCACCCGCAGCCGTCAATCGCGGACTGAGCCCATGCGGGCGCGCGCGATGTACTCCGTACTTCAGCACGAGGTTGATCAGCTGCGCACTGAGGCAAGCAGCCGAGTAATACGCAGGAGTGTGCCAGCCATCCCTGCGATAGAGCAGGAAAGCGAAGAGGATCGCAACGAAAATTGCGAGACGTCCGGACGTGAACGTCACTCCCAGCAGCAGCGCAGTCAGCGCCGGAGATGCGTTCACCGTGAGCGCGTGAATCAACGAGTGGTCGACGACCGTGGTCCTTCCCGTAACGACCAGTACGGTGAGTATCGCGAATGCCGCCGTTGATGCGATCGCGATCCCGATCCAAAAGGGGTCTACCGCAGGCGCGTCCTTCACATCGCGAAGGACCGCCTGGCGCGCGGTGGCGGCGTTCGCCACGACGCTCAGTGCGTTATCGAGAAAAATCTTGCCGCGATGATCGGGCCTCGCGCGGGGCGACCGCCGGGTCCGGGGGGCGTACCCGCAGGCGCCGGTGCATACTCGGGCTGAAAGAGATATGCGACATGGCGCACCGGATCGACGGCTATCGTCTTGGCGCCGCGCATGGTCGCGACGGTTGCGACGACGGTGTATTTGTCCGGCGAATCCTGGTGCACGACCGTCACGCTGCTATCCCGGCCCGCAGGGATATAAATGAGCTTCTGTGATGCATCCCAGCCGAGCGCATCGACTCCGTCTCCGTTCGCAATGGTGGCGACCACTTTGCCACTCGTGCCGTCCACGACGACCGATGTCTTCCCGCAGCCAGCGAAGATCCGATTGCTCGTCTTATCATAGGCGATGCCCGTTGGCCCATCGCAGGGGGCGAGAGGCCACGACGCGATCGCCTTCATCGATTTTACATCGACGACCTGGATGGTGTTCTTGCCTTCATTGTTGACGTAGATCTGTCCGCGACCATTGGCTGCTGCGCCTTCAGGCCCGTCGTCTTCGAGCTCCGCCTGACCCAGCACGTCGCCGGATTTCGGATCCAGAGTGACCACGGTCCCGGCCGGCTTGCTGTGATTCGTGAGAACAACGAGTGCATCCGGCTCATCGTACATGATGCCATCGAGTCCACCGGCTTCGATTCTGATTTTGCGAATGACCGCAAGCGACTTGAGATCGAACATGGTGACCGTCGAATCTCCGCCATTCGTGATGAAGCCGTGCCCCGCCTTTTCGACGAGAGCGATGCCGTGCGTTCGAGGTGTGTTCGGAATGTCGCCGAGCACCTTGCCGGAGGCGCCGTCGATGACCATGACGTGCGTACCGCGTGAGACGAAGACGCGCCCTGTCCCGGCTTCGGCTGTGAGATAGTCGGTGCCCCCATCCCCACCGATCGTGGATTGGACGACATGAAATGTCTGAGCAGCTGAAGAGGGCGCAGCGAGTGCGAGGCAGCCGATCAGGGCAGCCGTAACGGAGAGCATCGACGCCTTCATCATTCCAGCCTCGTGTTTGACGAAATCAGAACATCGGAGTGCCGGAATCATGCATGGTGGCACCTTACGCTTGAGTGACAATTTGTTCGTGCACGCACCCTGGTGCAAAGGCCACCATTCCCCTCGTCGCTGCGGCGTTCCAGCGACCATGCCTGGCTCACTGGGGCTTGTTAAACATGTAT
Source organism: Gemmatimonadota bacterium (assembly GCA_040006195.1). Taxonomy (GTDB): domain Bacteria; phylum Gemmatimonadota; class Gemmatimonadetes; order Gemmatimonadales; family Gemmatimonadaceae; genus FEN-1250. The sequence goes on from JBDTXL010000104.1 coordinate 5,541, forward strand.
CGCCAGATTTTCCACGACCCGCGTTCCCGTCGAAAGACGAACATTTCGCGGTTCGACTCGGCGCTCTTGGCACCAGTGGCAACGATCGTTTGTGTTCCATTGCTGGGTGCGTTACCTGCGAACGTCGCCAGAGTTTCCTCTTCGTTGCTGAATCCCGTCAGGAAGCGATTCGCGAACAGCCGACTTCCGTCCGCGCGCCGTAGTGGTCGGGCCTTGCAGCGAAATTGATCCCGACCGACGAAGCAACCGGGATGGGCGACGAAGCCCCCGGGCAAGACAGTGCGGAGTGCCATCCAACACTTCGCAGCTGGCCCGATTATCGTGCCAAGGAGCACCAGAATGGTAAGAAGACCCCACGGCCGGGGACTCCTCCTGCCGCAAGTCATCACACCGTCTAGCTCTCGTGACGGTGATGGAGGTCGGGGTAATGCGGATGCGTGTGCACAAGCGGCTCGTGTCGATGCAGATGGCTATGCGGCTCTTCCGGATTCCCGACGGGAGTGTCCTTTGGCCCGTGCGCGTGCCGATGATGCTCATCGTGCACATGCATATGCTCGTGTTCCAGCGCTTCATGAATGTGCTCGTGCTCGTGCCATTCGGTGACGTGTAGCCAGACGCCCACCGCCATTAGCGCGCCGCCAATGATCAGCGGTGTCGAGAGAGCGTCATTCCAGAGAACAAGAGAAGCGGCCGCACCGACGAATGGCGCGGTGGAGAAATACGCGCCCGCACGCGCGGTACCGAGGCGACGTAGCGCCAGGACGAAGAGGACGAGACTCACGCCGTAGCTGAAGAAACCCAGTACCACCGCGCCGATTGCACCACGCGTCCCTGGCCAGTGTGCGCCAAGTCCAATGGCGATAGAGAGGTTCACCGTCCCCGCGATCAATCCCTTCAGCATCGCGATCTGTACCGGATCGCCCGCCGATACCTTTTGCGTCAGGTTGTTGTCAACTGCCCAGCAAAGGCACGCACCGGCAATAGCGAGCGGACCTATGAGACCACTGAGCTCCACATGCCCCGGCCAGGACACGGCTGCGCCGCCGGCCAGGATCGCCAACATCCCCATGGCGATTCGCCGATCGAAGTTTTCGTGAAAGACGAACCACGCGATGAGCGCGGTAAACATTCCTTCGAGGCTCAACAGCAGAGATGCACTCGATGCGGGAGTTCGTGCTAGGCCGACGAGCAACAACAGCGGACCAGCTACGCCACCCATGACGATCGCCGCGGCGAGCCAGGGCGCATCTCGGCGCGTGAGCGGCGCTTCAGCGCGCGCGCGTCGTCTCCTTGCGAGGAATACAAGGCCAAGGCCCACGCCAGAGCCCAAGTAAAGCAACCCAGCAAGAAGCTGAGGCGTAGCGGCAGCCAACAAACCCTTGGCCAGCGGCGTGCTCAAACCGAAAAGCACGGCGGCACCGAGCGCGAGCGTGACGCCTTTATCGAGCGGACCTCGAGCTCCCGTCACTGTGCTCAATATGTCACTTCGTCGCTGGCTCCAGAATTCGCAACACCGGCTTGCCGTCGATGTCCTGCAACGGAAGGTAAATGCGATGCGTCTTCGGATCGATCGCGACCGTGTGTGCGTGCGGGGCGAGATATTTTCCGAGCGATGTCAGCGAGCCGTTTCGCTCTTCGAACATGGCTAGCGCGCCTGACTCGCATGCAACGTATAGTCGCTGTAATCCTTCATCGAATGCGAGCACATCCGGGTCATCGGGAATCTTGATCGACGCTGTCGTGCGCATGGTACGAAGATCGAGCACGAGTAGCCTGGCGTCACCCTCGCACGTAATAAACGCGAGACGGTGTTGCTCGTCGATGAGAAAGCCATGGGGATGGTCGCAGGCCATTGGATACCGGGCGACGATGCGCCGTGTGCCCGGGTCTATCGCTGCGAGATCGTTCTTCGTCTGCACGGCGACCAGGATACAACGAGAGACTCGATCGTAGTGAGTGTTTCCGGCCTCCCCGCCGAGCGCGACGAGCCCGATCCGTGCATTGGTCTTGCCATCGATTACGAGGTCCGTTCCGCCGTGCTCGTCGGACACGAACACCAGCCGCTCATCCGGCGCGTACGCGATGCCGTCCGGAAAGTCAGCCCCGAGCACACGCGCTACGACTTTCAGGGACCGGTCATCGACGACTGCTACTTCATGCCGTCCTGTGACGGAGACGAAGATTTTGTGCAGTGCAGGAACAGCCCAGACGCCGGTTGCTCCCGGAAATTCCTCGAGACTCGCGACAAGCTTCTCACTCCTGGTATCGAACACGTCGAGGCGATCACCGTGCATGTGAGAGATGTAAAGTCGGCCGGTCGTCGAGTCGAAGCTCTGGTAGTCGAAACGCTTCGCCGCACCAGGGAGCTGAACATCGCTGATCACAGTAAGCCCTGTGGAGCGAGCAGGCGCAGAGGAGCTCGCACGACTCGAGCTCACGTCCGGCCGCGGCGCCCATCTAGCGGGCGTCATCGATAGTCTGGTCGCGATGCACTGCGGCTGCTGCGCGCGCAACGCATCTACGGCAGTTGCGAAAAGCAGTGCGGGAATGAGAAAACGGCCCAAGCCCATGCGCGCATTCCAGAATTGCGAAACGCTGAGCGTATGGGGAAGCCTCGTGATAGTCACCGTCACTCCTGGTCTCGCATGAGGCAGTGTGTGAGGAAAATCAGCTTACCGCCTAGCACGATGCCAAGGTCGACGCCCGACACCAACCACGCGCACACCCTCACGACTTACGGTTGCTGCGCCACATCGTCTACACCAACTCACTCGGTTGACTTTAACATCGCGCCGATCGCTCTTTGCTTCCATAGCGAGTAAATCGCCGGAATCACACAAAGAGTCAGGATTGTGCTCGAGATCATGCCGCCGACCATCGGTGCCGCAATCCGCTTCATCACGTCGGCACCAGTACCCTGGCTCCAAAGAATCGGCAGGAGTCCAGCAGTGATCGCCGTCACAGTCATCATTTTGGGTCGAACGCGTCCGACTGCACCATCGCGTACGGCGACATTGACATCATTGAGACCCTTAAGCAGACCCGATGCCTGGCGCGCGCGATATGCATTGTCAAGGTACAGCAGCATGATCACTCCAGTCTCGGCGGCGACGCCGGCAAGTGCAATGAATCCGATAGCGACGGCGACGCTCAGGTTGTAATGCAGGAGCCAGACTAGCCACACGCCGCCGACGAGCGAGAATGGCAATGCGAGCATCACCATCGCGCTCTCGGTTACGCTGCCGAAGTTGAGATAGAGGAGCAGGAAGATGATGGCGAGCGTGAGCGGAACTACCACGCGCAGCCGCTCGTTCGCGCGCTGCATCGCTTCGAACTGTCCCGACCACTCGAGCCGATAGCCGGGCGGCAACCTCACTTTCTGTTGCAGCACGTGCCTCGCGTCTGCTACGTACCCGCCCACATCGCGTCCGCGCACGTCCACGTACACGACATTGTTCGGGTAGCCGCCCTCTGATTTGATGAGGGTGGCACCTCTCACAATCTCGATTTTCGCGAGCTGACCGAGCGAGACTTGTGCGCCTGACGAGGTGGCAACGAGCGTACTGCGGATCTCCTCGAGATTGTCGCGCAACGCGCGGGGATAGCGGACCAGTACGCTATAGCGCTCACGACCCTTAATCACCTGTCCCGCCTCCATTCCTCCCACGGCGGTGCTCGCGGCGATCAGCACCGCATCGGCCGTGAGTCCGAAGCGCGCTGCAGCGGCACGATCGACGGTGATATCGACGTAACGACCACCCTCGATTCGTTCCGCGAATACCGTGTTCGTTCCCGGCACAGCGGGCAGGATTCCTTCGATCTGCTTGCCGATTGCGTCAAGCGTGTCGAGCGACGGGCCGAAGATTTTGATGCCGACGGGTGTTTTGATGCCCGTTGCCAACATGTCGAGTCGATTCTTGATTGGCATGGACCACATGTTGCCGACGCCGGGAGTCTTCACTGTGGCGTTAGCCTCGCGCACGATGGAGTCGTAGCTCACTCCCGGGCGCCACCTTTGTTTTTCCTTGAGGATCGCAATGGTCTCGATCATCGACATCGGCGCCATGTCCGTCGCGGTTTCCGCGCGTCCGATCTTGCCGAGCACCATCTGAACTTCCGGAATCCTTGCCAGCGCCGCGTCGCGCTGTGTAAGGATCTGCTTCGCTTCACCCGTGCCCACTCCGGGGAACAAGCTCGGCATGTCCATGATGCTCCCCTCGTTCAAGGGAGGCATGAATTCACTTCCCAATCCTGACCACGGGACGATCGTGACCAGGAGCAGGAGGACCGCCGTGAGGATCGTCGGCCAACGATGCCGGAGCACGAAGTCGATGACCGGGGAGTAGACGCGGACGAAAAAACGATTGACGGGATTGGCTGCTTCGGGTTTCACGCCCTTGCGAATGAACATGCCCATCAATACCGGCACGAGCGTAATCGAGAGCAGCGCTGCCGATGCCATCGATAGCGTCTTCGTCCACGCCAGTGGCTTGAACAGCCGGCCCTCCTGATCCTGAAGCGCGAACACGGGAAGAAAAGAAACCGTGATGATGAGCAGCGAGACGAAGAGCGAGGGACCCACTTCCTTGGCGGATTGTACGACGAGATCCCAATGGGTGAGTGACGGAGCATCGTGGTCGTCGTGTTTCGATTCACGCTCCATGTGCTTGTGCAGGTTCTCCACCATCACGATCGCGGCGTCAATCATCGCGCCGATTGCGATCGCGATCCCCCCAAGGCTCATGATGTTCGCGTTGAGGCCGATCATCCGCACCGCGAGCAATGCCATCAGCACGCCCAACGGCAGCGTCACGATCGCGACCAGCGCGCTCGAGAAGTGAAGAAGAAAGATCATGGTCACGAGGGCGACGATGATCGACTCTTCCACCAGCTTGCTTTTGAGCGTCTCAATGGCGCGCTCGATAAGACTCGAACGATCGTAGCCCTCGATGAACGTGACGCCCGCGGGCAACGCGCGCTGCACCTCGGTCATCTTCGCCTTGACCCGCCGGATCACGGCGAGCGGATTCTCGCCGTAGCGCATGACGACCCACCCGGTGACGATCTCGCCCTTACCGTTCAGCTCCGCGATGCCGCGCCGGATCTCGGGTCCGAGCTGCACATTCGCTACATCGCCCACGGTGATCGGGGATCTGGCAGAGCCGGACCCGATGACCACTGCGCGGATATCATCGAGGCTGCCAAATCGGCCACGACCCCGAACGACGTACTCATTGCCGCTCATCTCCAACACGCGCCCGCCCACATCCATGTTTGACGCGCGCACGGCCTGCGTGACTCGCTCGAGTGGGATGCCGAACGCGAGCAGCTTCGCGGGATCGACTTCCACCTGATACTGCTTCTCGAATCCACCGAACGACGCAATCTCTGCCACGCCCGGCACGGCCGTCAGTGCCGGCCGAATCGTCCAGTCCTGCAGGCTCCGCAGCTCCGCGAGATTCAACGTCCCGCTGGTGTCGGCGACGATGTACTGCATCACCCAGCCCACGCCCGTCGCGTCCGGACCGAGCGTCGTCGTTGCGCCTTGCGGGAGCTTCTCCCGCACGGAGCTCAGATACTCGAGCACCCTCGACCGCGCCCAATAGAGGTCGGTGCCATCCTCGAACACCACGTAGACCGCTGACAATCCGAATTGGCTCATCCCGCGCACCACTTTCGTGTGCGGCACCTTGAGCATCTCGGTCTCGAGCGGGTAGGTCACCTGGTCCTCGACGAGCTGCGGGCCCTGTCCTGGCCACTCGGTCATCACGATCACCTGCACGTCGGAGAGATCGGGAATCGCGTCGACCGGAGTGCTGAGCATCGCGCCGATCCCTGCGACGACAATCGCAGCAGTCGCGAGAAGAACGAGCAGCTTGTGGTTCACCGACCACTCGATGATGCGCGCGAGCATGCCGGCTACCTCCGATTCGGGGACATTGGCATCCCCTTCATGGTGGTATCACTGACGCTCGGTCCGTTCACCCGGGCGCCCTTGTCATTCATGCCTGATTTCTCAGGGGCTGGCGCTGTCATCCCCGGCATGTTCTGCATGTCCTGGGCATTCGGGGTGTCGCTCGTGCCTCGCTGCCCGATCATGCCTCGCATCACTTCGGCGAGATTCGATTCCGAGTCGAGGAGAAATTGCGCAGAGGTCACCACGCGCTGGCCGGTCGTAAGGCCGTCGAGTACTTCGGTAAAGTCTCCCGTCTCGCGGCCGAGCTGGACTGCCTGCGGCTCGAGGCGCCCGCCGCCCTTGT
>JBDTXL010000105.1:0-1961 GCA_040006195.1 Gemmatimonadota bacterium
GCGCCGTTCAGGGCGACGATGTTCCACGGGCTCGCGAGCCAGTTGCGCGCGCGAAACGACGAGCGCGCGTCCTCGTTGAAGTCCACATTGTCGAGGCCACCTGGCATGTGGATCTGATTGCGCAACAGCGAATATGAAATGCCGAGTGTGAGCTTCTCGTTGGCGTTGTACGAGAGCTTCCCTGCGGCCGACACTTGCGAGACGTCGGAGTTCGGACGCCAGCCGTTCTGGTGGCGATACTGCCCATACGCGAAGTACGTCCACTTCCCCGTGCCGCCCTCGGCCGACAGATACGAGTTGAACATCCCGAAGGAGCCCCCGGTCTCGCGCGCCTTGATGGTGATCGCCGAGTCGGGGGTGCCACCGCGGAGGACGTAGTCGATCACGCCCCCGAACTGCGGCCCGAACTGCAGCGATGAGCTCCCGCGCACGAGATCCATTCGCTCCAGCGATTCCGCGGGCGGCGTGTAGTACGTCTCGGGATAGCCGTACAGATCGGCGACGATGTTCACGCCGTCCTGTCGCACGTTCATCTCGACGGACTGGACTGGATTCAATCCGCGGAAGCCGATTCCGTTCGATGGAAAGCCGCTGTTGGCCATCTCCGTGATGTTGGCGCCGGGGATGCGTGAGAAGAGCTGGCGCGAGACATCCTGTGACGTGTTCATCGTGAGGCTGTCGACTTGCACCGACTCGGTTTTCTTGCCGGCGAAGATCTCGGTGCCGCGCACATCGGCTAGGCTCCCGATCGCTTTACGCGTCGGCGCCGCGTTGCGAGCCGTCACGATCACCAGCTCCAGCTCCTCGGCACCGGCGCTCGCGCTGGTCAACGTGACGTCGACGATGGCGGCGCGATCCTGGACGCTGACGTCGACGCGGCGGGTGGCGAGCGAAGCGCGCTCGAACGTCAGCACCCAGGATCCCGACGGCACGCTCGCGAACGAATACTTCCCTTCGACGGTGGTGGTGTCGCGGTACGAGCCAGTCGCACGCGCTGCGCGCTCGAGCCGCACCTCGACTGCGGCGAGCGGCTGGCCGTTGCGCGCGCGAACGGTGCCGCCGATTGTGCCTGTGCGCGCGGGGAAAGTGGGGGAAGGGCTGTCGTACCTTCCCTGCGCCGGCGCTGCGGTGGTCGTGGCAGCGCCCGCTGCGAGCGCGAGGAGGAGTGCGCGCGCCTGTGAAAGCCGTTCGCGACGGCGCGTCGAACCATTCATCTGTGCGTATCCGGAGGGCCGTGTGTTTAATCCCGAGTAAATCACTCGGGATTCGATTTACAACACCATTATCCCCCTGTCAACACGCGATCGCCAACAGATTCGAAACCGTCTCGCCTAGGCCGCGACCGGTGTTCGCGTCTTGAACCAGATGTACAGCGGCGTCCCGAGGAGCAGAACGAGAAAGCCCCAGAACACCACCTGCGCCCCCACCCCCCACGTCGTCCACACCAGGAAGAAGAAACAGACGAGCGCCAACAGCGACGTCTTGCGCTGCTCGCGGATCGTGAAGCGCTCCCGATCGCGCCGGGCCAGCATCAGCGCCGCGGCCGAGTTGTAGATGTAGGGGAAGAGCGTCCCGAGATTCGCCAGCAGAACGGTGAAGTTGAAGACCTCGAGCAGCGTGCTGCCCGGAATGAAGTACAGCGTCAGCATCAGGCTCGTGATCACACACCCGCCGATCAGCGCAACGTACGGCGTGCCGAACTTCGGATGGATGCGCGCGAAAGTCGAGAAGAAGAGGCCGTCCTGCGCGGCACTGAACGGGATCCGGCCGGCCATCAGGATCCAGCCATTGAGCACACCGATCGATGCCCCGATGGCCGCGACGCTCACCGCCAGCGCCGGCCACTCGCCGAGCGTCTCGCGAACCGCAAGCTCGAGCGGACGAGCCGACGATGCGATCACGTCGTTCGGCAGGGCGCCGATCACGGCCACCGCCGAGAGCAGAAAGATCATCGTTGCCAG
>JBDTXL010000106.1:0-1856 GCA_040006195.1 Gemmatimonadota bacterium
TGGCCGCATCCCAGTCTGCGGACGCACCCACGGCTGCGCCCCACCGCTCGAACTGCTCGCCCACAGCGTCGCCGTTCCGCTTGCGCGTTCCCTCGAGCAGCATGCGCGCGGCGAGCTGCGCGACGCCCTCCGCGCCCGCCGATTCGGCCGCGGCGCCGGCGTCGACCACCAGCGCGGCGGAGACGATCGGCAGCTTGTGCACGGGCGCGACGATGACGCCGAGCCCGTTGTCGAGCGTCACGCGCTCGAAGAAGGGGAATCGATAATCGCGCGGTGGTCCGGCCTGCGGGCGGGTCGTAGCGCTCGCTGCCGCGGTCAACGCGAGGCTCCCACCGGCTCGCGACTCTCCGCGTGCGATGGTCCCACCGCGAGGGAATCGGCGGGGACGTAGACGAGGCTCACGCGGTTGTCTTCACCGAGCATCTCGCGCGCGAGGGCGCTGACTTCGGCGGCGGTGACGCGCTGGTAACGCTCGGTCTGCTCGTTCACGAGCCCCGGATCGCTGAAGTACGTCGCGAACATCGAAAGCTTGTCCGCGCGATCGCCGGCGGACTGGAGCGAGCTGACGAGCGCGGTTTCGAGGATCGCGACGGCTCGCTGTACCTCGTCATCGGTGACGCCGCCTTCAATAATGCGATCGATCTCGCGCACGACTTCGGTCTCCAGCAGATCCGCGCCGATGCCGGGGCGCGCGGTGACGTCGGCGATGAGGAGATCTGATCCCTTCGCGAGGTCGAAGGTGAACGCGGATGCCTCGGAGGCGACTTCACGGTCGCGCACGAGCGCGCGCTGGAAGCGACTCCCCTTGCCCGTGCCGAGTATGGCGGCGAGCACGGTGGCGACGAAGTGGGCGTCGCTGCCGAATAGCGGCGCGCGGAAGCCGAGGAAGAGACGCGGCAGCATGACGGCATCGGGAACGATGAGGCGCTCCCACGAGCCGAAGTGCGCGGGAAGATACATGGGCGCGAGCGGCGGCTTACCCGCGCCGCGCGGAATCGGCCCGAAGAACTGCTCCACGAGCGCGCGCGCCTCGGCGGGATCGAAGTCGCCTGCGATCGAGAGTACGGCGTTGTCGGGCGTGTAGTACGTCGCGAAGAACTGCGCGATATCCTCGAGGCTCGCTTCGGTGAGATCTTCCATCGAGCCGATGAGCGAATGATGGAAAGGATGGTCGGGGGGAAAGGCGAGCGCGGGGAGGCGCTCCCACCACGTGCCGTACGGCTGGTTGTCGACGCTCCAGCGACGCTCGTTCTTCACGACGTCACGCTGCGTGTCGAGCTTCTGCTGCGTCATCGCCGGCAGGAGCTGGCCCATGCGGTCGGCCTCGAGCCAGAGCGCGGTCGCGAGCTGATTCGAGGGCACGGTCTCGAAATAGTTGGTACGGTCGAGCCAGGTAGAGCCGTTGAGCGTGCCGCCGGCGCGCTGAACGATCTCGAAGTGCTCGTTCGCGCCCACGTGCGCGGAGCCCTGGAAGAGCATGTGCTCGAACAGATGGGCGAATCCGGTGCGCCCCGGACGCTCGTTGGCCGAGCCGACGTGGTACCAGAGGTTGACGGCCACGATCGGCGCCGTGTGGTCCTCGGAGAGCGTCACCGAGAGGCCATTGGCCAGCCGAAACGTCACGATGGGTACTCGCATGGGACAAACTTGCACTGGCCGACGAACGCTTGGAACCCGTCGTGACGCGATCTTGATGCGCCTTGCCTTGACACGCTGGCTCCGGAGGGCGCATGTTCACGGCCCGCCCGGACGCACGCACACGATGCTGGCGCACGCGGCCGTACGGTCTTTGCGACTCTCGATGCAACTAACGAGTCTTCACGCGATCGCGTGCGTAGCAACCCTTTCTCACCGGT
>JBDTXL010000107.1:0-7613 GCA_040006195.1 Gemmatimonadota bacterium
GCAGCAACGTCGGCGTGCAGCGGCCGCTGTCGTTCATGCGCTATGCGTGCAGCGTTGGATGGCGCGTCGACGCCTTTTGCAGCGAGCCTCCTCCCACGCAGCGGCAGCACGGTGACGAGCTGATGGCGCGCGTCCCACGAGAGGCGACGCTTCACGTGGTTCATGAATTGTCCCGCCAGCCATCATATCGGTTTTTCCCGCGTGTGGATGGCGACTTCCGCAACGCGCTCGCATATGCCAGTCTGGCAATCGACGCCATCGCGAGCGATCCGCCCGACATCGTCATGGCGTCTGGCCCGCGCTTCTTCACATTCGTTGCGGCGCTCTTCGTCGCCCGCCGCTTCGGCGCGCCTCTCGTGCTCGACTATCGAGACGAGTGGACTGAGTGCCCATTCGAGTTCGTTCAAAAGGATGGAAGCGATCTCACATGGGAACGGCGCTGCCTCCGTCACGCCGACGCAGTTCTCTTCACCACTGAGTCACATCGCAAGCATCAACTGGCGACCTTTCCGGAGCTTGCTCCCCAAAAGGCCCATCTCGTCTCGAACGGTTGGGACCCCGATGAATTCGTGGAGTCGCCCGGTGCCCCCAAAAGCACGCCGCGGGCGAAGCTCTCACTCGGTTACCTCGGAAGTCTGGCCGGGCAAACTCCGCCGCACGACTTCCTCGCGAGTCTCGAGCAATTGCTCTTGGATGAGCCGGAGTGGATCGAACGTATCCACGTGCGGCTCATCGGCCGCCGCGGACCGCGGGCCGAAGAGGCGATTCGCGCCTTCCGCTTTCCCGACGTGCTCGAAATCATCGATCACGTCGGCAAGCGCGAGGCGATCCGGCGCATGCAGGAGAGCGACGCACTTCTTCTCCTCACCGGCGAGGGATTCAAGCGCTATCTCCCTGCCAAGCTGTTCGAATACCTCGCGGCGCGCAGGCCAGTGCTGGTGTACGGCGTGCCCGGCGAGGCGTCGCAGCTCGTCGAGCAGCTCGGAGCCGGCGTCCTCTGTCAATCCGGGTCGGCGAGAGCACTGCGCGACGCGCTGCTTCGGCTCTCCACCCTCGACATGTCGATGAACGACGCGGCCATCGACCAGTGGCTTCGCGAGCACGAGCGGCCCGCGCTCGCAGCCAGAGCCTTCGCGATCCTCGAGCCGCTCGGCGCGTTCGTTACGTGAATCGCTCGGGGAAGATCTTCGTCTGCATGGCAAGCGAGAGCGCCCGTGCACGCGTCTTCGCGGGCACTGAGGCCGACGCGATGAGATTCGACATCTGCACATCAGGGCGCGCATCCAGTAGCTGAAGCATTGCGTCGCGCCCGCTGACGTTCGGCATCGACGCTCTCCGATATCGCTCGAGCGCCATTTGCACTTCCTCCCGCGTGCGCGCCTGCCACGATCCTTCGAGCGGCCACGAGTAGATGGCGTACATGCCGCGCAGCATCCCCTCGATCAGCATTCGCGGCAGGCCGTCATGCTCCGTGATCCGCAGAATGCATCCGGCTCTCGCGTACAACGGCTTCATGTCCTCCACCCACCCCAGGCTCTCGACGTTCGGATACGAGGCGAGCGCGTGCGTGTGGTCCGCGACGATGATGAAGTGAAGATCGGGATTCGCTTGAACCACGTGCTCAATGACCTCGAACCCGAAAAAATCCTTGCGCTTGCCGGGCAAATAGGTGAGCACCGGGCGCACGCCCTCGACTGGCGCTGCGACCTCGGACATGGCCAGCTCGGGGTCGAGCGGCGAAGGCACGAGCTCGGCGCTGATGCCGATACTGGCCAACTCGCTCACAAGGTGCGGAGCAACGGCAACGTTCGTCGACACGATGCCATCGAGCCGGAGCGCCGTGCGTCGGACATCGTCGAATTCGAGCACGTTGAGGACGTCGCTGCCAACCCACCAGCGGACGACCGGCACATCGAGCGCCACAGCCATTGCGAGCTGGCTGAGAAAATACGTCGGAATCGCGTGGTACCGAACCACGACGATAGCGTCCGCAGAGCGAAGCACTCGCAGCCACTGCCGGCGTGTGAGGTCCCTCACAACGACGGAAATCACAGCTCGGCCCAACCCACGCAGGGCCTTCGCGAGAGTGAGTGAGGGTGCAGACGTCGATGCGCCCTCTTCGACGAGAACGGTGTACTTCTCGCCTGAGACCGCCGCATCCGAAGCGACGATTTGCGCTCGAGTCTGCTCCTGAACCTTCGACAATGCTATCCCTGCAGAACCGCGATGAAATTTTACTGAATACGCGCGTGGCTGATCGCTCAGCTCAGCGCTGTCGAGCGTACGAGGCATGCAGATTTCGTACTCACGAGCCACTCGCGCAGCGATTTTGTGGCGAACGAACGAGCGGCCGTTGCGAGCGTCGCTTCAGCCTTGCGGCAACTTGAGGCGCGCAAACTTCCGGTCGGCCTCGTGAATATTCGCCGTTGCACCGTAGTCGCGAATCCAGTCGCGCACGAGCTGGCTTTCGGCATCTCGAATCACGTCATCGAGGAGAATGACGCAGCCGGTCGCAAGCTTGGTCTTCAGTACGGGGATCATGCCGCTCCGACCACCGCGCGTGGAGGACGGAGGACCGTCGCAGACAACGAGACGCACATCGCTCGGCAGCGACGCCAGCTGTGTGTCGTACCAGTCATACTCACCGTAATTCCGTAGCGGGGCGGAGTGAACCGTAGGCCCCTCGATTCCATGCGCTCGCATCGAGGCGTTGACGCGGTCGCGCCACTCGGGCGTGTGCTCCAGCGCGTCGACGCGTACACCGGTGCGGGTCGACACTGCGCCCATGAGCAGTGTCGTGAGCCCGGAGCCACACTCGATGATTGGTCCCTTCGTTCGCTCTGCCGAACGCACGACTTCGCCGAGATAGCGCTCCTCCGCCGCCCACTTCTCGTTCCCCCAACCGTAGATGGCATCCGTCCAGAGTGTCGAGTAGACGGACGGCGCAGGGGCTTTCCGGAGATGTGCGATCACGGCGCGAAGCGAGTCGGCTCGCTCGTGAGTCCCGCCCCGCAGCTTGCGCGCGCGCAATCTGTGCGCGAGCCAGGTCATCGTGCACCACCCGTTTTGGTGAACGCTTGCAGCGTCTCCATGGCCGAGGAGAGGCCGCGGCGCAGCGAGCCACCGATGTATGCCGTTACGGCATCGGTATCAATGGGGATCGTTCCGAAGCCCGCCTTGTACGCACGCAATCCTTCTTCGTGCTCTCGCGCGCCACCCAGGTAGAACATCTCGATCCCCTCCGCCTGCAATGCGACGGCGGTCTCGTAACGCAGGAAGTGTGAGGCTCCCATCTTCATCCCTTCCGTCGAATTTCCGGAAGACTCCGAATACGCGCCCTTCGAGGATCGCAACACCAGCAGTGACGAGGCCACGTGATCTCCAAGCATGGCTTGAAATAGCTGCGCGGCGCCCGACGTGAGCAACGCCGCCGATGTGCTGCGCTCGAACTCGAGCGAGACATCCTCCCCGCGCAGCTTTCGCCGATCCATGGAGTTCACGTGCAGTGCGACGTGCGCATCGATCGCCGCATCCGTCGCCTCGCGTCTCACGACGAGTCCGTTCTTCCGCCCTTTCTTGATGCGATCGCGATGACTCTTCGAGACTTTCTCCCAGAGATCCGATCCTGCGAGCGACATCGCGTACTCGGTGCGACGCACGCGAGTCGTCTCTCCCCGCATCGTCGGAATGACCGAGGCCGGCGTGGCGAATGTGGAGATGTCGATATCGGTGACGCCGTGCTTTCTACAAAAGTCATCGAGCCCCGGCCAGAACTCTGATTTCGTGTCCACTGGAGGCGACGAGGGCACGATGAGCGAGCGTCGCACGCGGCCGCGCTCGATAAAGCAGAGCGCTGCGCTCTCGGCCATCGACTCGGTGCCGATGCCGAGTAGCCAACTCTCGCGTCCGAGCGCTCGTTGGGCGTGCAGATATGTGGCAACGAGAAATGGGTTGTCGGGATCGGTGGCCGATGCAAGGGCGATCCATCGGTCGTCCGCCTCGTGTGCGAAGAACGTCTGGGCCATTCTACGCTATCACACGTCGCCGACGCGGTCGCGTACGGGCGGTCGTCGCGGCCGCTCGCGCCGAGGATGCCACGCAGAGCGTCGCTGCTCTGTCCGATGGGAAGAGCGGGCCCAGATTCGTCACATGTCAGCAGGCGAGGGAATAGTGCGAATTTGGCGGTGCTGGCTCCGATCGTCGCACGATCGTTCCAGGTTGGCGAAACCACACTTGTAATAATGCCAGTCTTCTGCCTCGCGCGCACGATACGCGTGGATCGAATGATGGAAAAGCAATTGTGACCTGGAACACCCATCAATGAGCGGGGCTCGATCAGAGCGCCCTATGATCCGCGAGCTCTCCGCTCGGTACTCGTTGTACCATTGCACTGGCGCTCGCACTCGAAGGAGCCGACGTTGCCTGATATGCCTCCGCACGAGTTCTCTCTGCCACGCACCCATCTCCCGGAGCGTAACCTCGACGTCCTCCGCGCCATAGCCGTGCTCCTCGTGCTCGCCGATCACGTCTTCTCCGCCATCGGCCACGACACCGCCGGCTGGAACTGGAACTGGGCACTCGGACGACTCGGAGTACTGCTCTTCTTTGTGCACACTTCGCTCGTGCTCATGTCGTCGCTCGAGCGAGGCGAATTCGCCGGGGGTTGGGTGCCGCGATTCTATCTGCGTCGCGCCTTCCGCATCTACCCGCTCGCCATCGTCATCATCCTCATCGCGGCGCTCTTCCGCCTTCCTCCGCACGTCACATCGGATGGCACGGATATGGTGCGCGCGTATCCATCGCTCGCCACGCTCGCGTCGAATCTGCTTCTCGTGCAGAATCTCACCGGCGCGCGCGACATCCAGGGCGTGCTTTGGTCGCTCCCGATCGAGGTGCAGATGTATCTGCTCCTCCCCTTCTGCTTCGTCCTCGCGCGCCGCAGCGCGATGGCGATGATCGCACAACTGCTTCTCGTCCTCACGCTCGGAGTCGTGCTGCAGAGCGCGCTCGTCGAACGAGTTCCGGGGCTTTGGCGCCTCTCGGTTTTCACCTTCGGCCCATGCTTCCTCTCCGGCGTGCTCGCGTACCACCTGCTGCGCCGCGGCGCCGCTCCGAGTGCACCGGCATGGACGTGGCCGTTTGCGATTCTCGCCGTCGCCGCCTTCTTCGCGCTGCTTCGGCCGACGTCCGAACATCCGTCGCTCGGATGGTAGCCGTGCCTGGCGCTCGCCCTGCTCATCCCGCTCGTCTCCGAGCTGCGCGCCTCACCTGTCACGCGCGCGGCGCACGAGGTCGCGAAGTACAGCTACGGAATCTACCTCGCGCACGTCCCGATACTCTGGCTCTGGCTACGGGCAATTCCCGCTCTCCCGACGTCCGCGCGCTGGTTGGGCGTCGCGATCTCGCTGTTCATCGTACCGGTCGTGCTATTCAGAACGATAGAGGATCCGATGATTCGCTTTGGCCGCACGATAGCCAAGCGCCTCGCACTCGAGAACGCGCCCGAGCCGCCTGTCGCCTCGGAGGTCGGCGCGCCTTAACGTCGCCCGCCCGCGTGCGGGCGATGTCCTCTGTCAGCCCGGCACCGCCCGCCTACTCGTACGCCGACACCGGCGGGCAGCTGCACACGAGATTTCGATCGCCGAACATGTTGTCGACGCGCGCCACGGTCGGCCACACCTTCCGCTCACGCAGCCCCGGCGCAGGGAACGCCGCTTTCTCACGCGAGTACGGGCGCTCCCACTCATCCGCCACCACCTGCGCGAGCGTGTGCGGTGAACGGCGCAGCACGTTGTCCTCGCGCGACGCGACGCCAATCTCGACTTCGCGGATCTCTTCGCGAATCGCCAGCAGCGCATCGACGAAGCGGTCGAGCTCCTCCTTCGACTCGCTTTCCGTCGGCTCGACCATCAGCGTGCCCGCTACCGGGAAAGACACCGTTGGCGGATGAAAGCCGTAGTCGATCAATCGTTTCGCGATGTCCTCGACGTCCACCCCGGCACTCACCTTGAACGGCCTCGTGTCCAGAATGCACTCATGCGCGACGAGCCCATTCGCGCCCGAGTACAGCAGCTCGTATTCACCTCGAAGCCGCCGCGCGATGTAGTTCGCGGAGAGAATCGCGACCTTCGTCGCGTAGACCAGTCCCTCTGCGCCCATGAGCTGGATGTAGATCCACGAGATCGGAAGGATGCTCGCACTTCCCCACGGCGCCGCGCTCACCGTGCCCTCCGCGCGCGCGTGTCCGAGCGGCACGAGCGGATGATCCGGAAGAAACGGCGACAAATGCGCCGCGACGCCGATCGGCCCCATTCCGGGCCCTCCGCCGCCGTGCGGGATGCAGAACGTCTTGTGCAGATTCAGATGACAGACATCCGCACCGAGATCGCCGGGGCTGCACAGCCCGACCTGCGCGTTCATGTTCGCGCCATCCATGTAGACCTGTCCGCCGTTCGCGTGCACGATGTCGCAGATCTCGCGAATCGACCCCTCGAACACGCCGTGCGTCGACGGGTACGTCACCATCAGCGCCGCGAGCTTCGGCGCGTGCTCCTTCGCCTTCGCGCGCAGATCCTCGACATCGATGTTCCCACGCTCGTCCGACGCGATCACAATCACGCGCATCCCCGCCATCACCGCGCTCGCCGGATTGGTCCCGTGCGCGCTTGCCGGAATCAGGCATACATCCCGATGTTCCTCGTTCCGCGACCGATGATACGCCGCGATCGTGAGCAGCCCCGCGAACTCGCCCTGCGATCCCGCGTTCGGCTGCAGCGACACCGCCGCGAAGCCGGTGATCTCGCACAGATCCGCCTCGAGCCGGTGGAAGAGCTCGAGATAACCCGTCGTCTGCGCGCGTGGGGCGAACGGGTGAATGCCAGCTAGCTTGGGCCACGACACCGGCAGCATTTCCGTCGTCGCGTTGAGCTTCATCGTGCACGAGCCCAGCGGAATCATCGCGGCAGTGAGAGAGAGATCCTTCGCTTCCAGGCTACGCATGTAGCGCAGCATCTCGGTCTCCGAACGGTGCCGCGCGAACACGGGGTGCGTCAGATATTCCGTCTTCCTCGCGAGCGCATCGGGTATGACGCTGCGCGGCGTGATGCTCCGCTCATCCACCAGTGCCGGTATCGTCTGCTGCGCCGCCGCGAAGCACGCCACCACCTCCGACACGTCACGCTCGCGCACCGTCTCATCGAGCGCCACCACGATTCGCTCGCGACCGAGCGCGCGCAGGTTGATGCGCCGCGACGCCGCCTCGTCGAGGATCTGCCGCTGCCGCGCGCTTTCGACGAGCACGCAAACCGTATCGAAGAACGCGTCGTACTCGAGCTTGCAGCCGAGGGCACGCAGCCCGCGCGCGAGTTGCACCGTGCGGCGGTGCACGCGCGTCGCGATCGCACGAATTCCCTCGGGCCCGTGATACACCGCGTACATCGATGCCATCACGGCAAGCAGCACCTGCGCCGTGCACACGTTGCTCGTCGCCTTGTCGCGCCTGATGTGCTGCTCGCGCGTCTGCAGCGCCATGCGAAGCGCCGGATTCCCCGCCGCGTCGCGCGAGACACCGATGATCCGCCCCGGCAGATGCCGCTTGAACTCATCCTTCGTCG
>JBDTXL010000108.1:0-1857 GCA_040006195.1 Gemmatimonadota bacterium
ACCGGAGTCCACGTTCCCTTTGGATGGAAGGGGTGGAAGTTCGCGGGATTGAACTTGAATAGCGCGAGCGAGAGAAGCACGAGCGGAATGATGTTGATGAGCAAAATCGACTTTTGGACGCGTGCGCTCTGCTTCACACCGAGAATGTTGACGCCGCAGAGAATCCATACGATCCCCTGCGCGAGCGCGAACTGCAGCAGGTGGCTGTCGGCCAGCCTCGGCGAAAAGCTGACCGCGTAGCCGATCGCGCCGGTGACGATCGCGGCGTTGCCGACCACGGCGCTCAGCCAGTACATCCAGACGGTTTGAAAGCCGGCGTACTCACCGAAGGCCTCGCGGGCGAAGACGTATGGTCCCCCGGTGCGCGGGTAGCGCGGGCCGAGCTCCGAGTAGAGGAGCGCGAGCAGCAAAAAGCCCGCGGCGGTAATGACCCACGACACGAGGCCGATCGGTCCGGCGACGGCGGCAACCGACGCGGGAAGCGTGTAGAGCGAGGTGCCGAGCATGTTGCCGGCAACGAGAGCGACCGTTCCGAAGAGGGTCAGGTCGCGCAGCAGGGCGCGTTTGGGCGGAGCGGCTGCTGTCATCGTTGCCCGGCGGTGAGGGAGCTAGCGGATGATCGTGAAGAAGCGACTCCAGCGGAACTTCCAGTCCTGCAGATCGAAGGAGAAATAGATGAAGAAAGGGCGACCGCGGACGTTGGCGAGCGGCGCGAAGCCGTAGTAGCGGCCATCGAGCGAGTGGTAGCGATTGTCGCCCAATCCGAGCAGATGCTTCGGCGGCACGAGGAGTGGCCCCCAATCATCGTGCGACGGTATCCCCGGCGGTGGGCCGAAGCGCGACCCCTTCACCTCGAAGGCGTGCTGCCAGGCAAAGTACGGCGAGCTGTCGTTCTGCGCGAGCGGGTCGGTGATCGCGCCGTAGCCCGGGCGCTGCGCGATCCCGTTGATGTAGAGCATCGCCTTCCGCATGTAGACCGTGTCGCCGGCGACAGCGACGACGCGTTTCACCACGGTGGGCGTCGAGTCGTCGCCCGGAGTGTACGGGCAGTCCGTGTTCGGGATGCAGCGCTGCGGCGGCGACTCGTAGATGACGACGCTTCCACGTTTGGGCGTCGTGAAGCCCGGCATTTTGAGATGCGTGAACGGAATGTGCGCGCCGTAGGAGAGCTCATCAGCGAAGAGAAAATCGGCGATGAGCAGCGTCGGCTCCATGCTCTCCGACGGAATGTGGAAGGCCGCGATCAGAAAGATGCGGATGAAGAGGAAGATCCCGACGGCGCTCGCGAGCGAGACGAGTCCCTCGCGCGAGAGGAAGGGCTCGCTCTTGCGACCGCTCGATTTTCTCGCCGCGGCAACAACGGACTTTTTCGCGGGCGTGCGAGTGCTGCGTTTCTTGGCTGGCACTGTGCGGTGTGCTCGAGGGGGCGGGTGCGGCGAGGGGGCGCCCCGGATCGAGAGCGCCCCCTCTACCTACACTCGCGAATCGCGAGTGTTACTTCATGTGCTTGCTGACGAGCTTCGTCATTTCGAACATCGAGACCTGCTTCTTGCCGCCGAAAACCTTCGTCAGCTTCTCGTCGCCATTGATCATGCGACGGGACTTGGGATCCTGCAGGTTGTTCTTCCTGATGTACGCCCAGAGCTTCTTGGTGACCTCCGTGCGAGGAAGCGGCGTCGAGCCGACGACTGCGCCGAGCGCCTCGTCAGGCTGTACCGGCTTCATGAACGCCGCATTCGGCGTGCGCTTCTTTTTCGGCGCTGCCTTCTTCTTTGCGGCCTTCTTCACCGTCGTCTTCTTCTTGGTCGCCTTCTTCGCGCCCGACTTCTTTGCGGCTTTCTTTTTTGTGGCCATCGA
>JBDTXL010000109.1:0-2189 GCA_040006195.1 Gemmatimonadota bacterium
GCGTGCTGGTTTCAGGCGAAGCCCGGCGAGCTCGAAAAGAGAAAGAGCTCGCACGACTCGGCGTCCGTTGCTCTCGATGGCGGCACGGTGAAGGTGTGCTACGGCCGGCCGCACGTGAACGGGCGCGAGATCATGGGGAAGCTGGTGCCGTACGGTGAGCCGTGGCGCATGGGTGCGGATGAGGCGACCGCGCTCTACGTGCCGTTTCGCGCGATGATTGCCGGCGTGAAAGTCGCGCCCGGATGGTATTCGATCTACGTGCTCCCGTCGGCGAAGACGTGGCAGGTGGTGGTGAATTCCGATGCGAAGCGATGGGGTGTCGACATCGATGCGAAGGTGCGAGCGAAGGATGTGGGCACGGGGAGCGTGCGCGCCGAGCATCTCGCGTCACCAGTGGAGCAGTTGACGATCACGATGAAGTCATCATCGCCGAAGCAGGCGACGATGGACGTTGCGTGGGCGGATACGCACGTGAGCATTCCGATCGTGAAGCAGTAGGTCGTACGGATCGCGTGGCACCTTTCGGCGCGGCCGGCGGGCGCTAACAATATTTATACGGACACAAACGGAATGAACGGACACGAACGGAAAAAGCTCTCTCCGTTTGCGTCCGTTTTTCATCCGTTTGTGTCCGTATCGCAAGGTTTTAGCGCTTGTGTTCCAGCGGGCCCTCAGCGCTCAACTCGACGCGCTGTCACGAAGTAGTTGGAATCGACCCGGAACTTTACGGCATCCACAGCGAGCTTGGTGGTCTGCGATGATGTCGTCGGGCGCAGCATCACCGCGTTGTCGCCTACGAAGCCGCGAATCGGCATGTCGAAGCCGGGGACGACGTTCGTCCACTTGTAGGTGAGCGACTTTCCCTTCGTGCTGTAGTCGAGCACCGGGATTTTCGTCGTCGTCAGATATTGCGCGAAGACTTTGCTCAGGTCGATGCCGGCCTGCTGGCTGATGTACTCCTCGACCTGCGCACCCGTCACGGTCTGGTGGTAGAAGGTCGTGCTCAGCCCGCGCAGCACCGAGCGCCACTTCTCATCGTCGCCGACGATCTGGCGAATCGTGTGGAGCATGTTGCCGCCCTTCTCGTACATGTCGCCGGAGCCCTCGCGATTCAGCCCGTACTCGGCGACAACGGGCGCGTCATTCTTGATGTTCACGCGCTCGCCGATCGCGTAGAGCGCGCCCTTCTCTTTCCCCTGCTGACATTCCGTGTAGATCGATTCGGCGTAGTTCGCAAAACCTTCGTGCACCCACGAGTCGGAGATATCCTTGGTCGTAATGCTGTTGCCGAACCACTCGTGTGCGCTCTCGTGGATGATGATGAAGTCCCAGCCGAGCCCGAGTCCGGTGTGTGAGCGATCGGTGCCGCGATAGCCGTTCTTGAAGCCGTTGCCGTATGCGACGGCCGACTGATGCTCCATGCCGAGGTGCGGCGCCTCGACGAGCTTGTAGCCATCTGTGTACCACGGATACGGCCCGAACCAGTGCTCGAAGCAGGCGAGCATTGGCTTCACCTGCTCCCACTGCTTCTTCGCCGCGTCGAGATGGTAAGCGAGCGGCCAGAAGTCGAGTGTGAGCTCACCCGCCTCGCCCGCATACGTCTCGGTGTAGTGCGCGTAGTTGCCCGCATTGACCGCGACATCGTAATTGTTGATCGGTGACGCGACGAACCACTCGTAGGTCGTGGTGCCATCGGAGTTGTGCGTCGTCGAGCGCAGCCGCCCGTTGGAGACGTCGATCATCGAGTCGGGAACGGAGATGGCGACGCGCTGTGAGTCGGGCTCGTCGGCCTGCGTATCCTTGTTGGGCCACCAGACGCTGGCGCCGAGTCCCTGGTTGGAGGTTGCGATCCAGCGGTTGCCGAGGGAGTCGACGGACCATGAATAGCCGCCGTCCCATGGCGGGCGAATTGCCGCGCGCGGCTTGCCGTGATAGTAGACGGTGACCGCCATGTGCGTGCCGATTTTCTGCGATTCGAGCATCGATGCGAAGAAAGCGTTGCTGTCGCGTCGGAAGTTCAGAACGCGGCGGTTCTGTTTAATGCTGTCGATCCGCATCGGCAGCTGAAGGTCGATCTGCATCTCGCGCGCGGGCGCGAGCACCTTGTACGTGATGCCGACGTAGCCGGAGATGGAGCTGTCCTCCGGCGAGATGCGCGTGTGGAGATCGTAGAAGGTCACGTCCCACCA
>JBDTXL010000110.1:0-3620 GCA_040006195.1 Gemmatimonadota bacterium
GGCGCGGGCATCGTCGCTGCCGTCGGGCTCTGGGTGCGCGAGAAGCGCGACGTTCGCTTCGGCAATCTGCTTCTCGCGCTTTCGCTCGCTATCGTGCACGTCGATGCGTGGGCGGCGGGGCCGCACCTGCATGTGCTCAGCACCGTCGCCGCGCTCGCGCTTGCAGCGATCGCATCGGCCGCGCTTGCGGCGCTCGCGCTCACCACGGAAGAGCGAACACTCTTCGCGGTCGGCTTCGCCGGCGCGATGTTGGCGCCGTTCGTCACCGCCAGCGAGCCCGGATCCGTGGTCATGCTCCTTACCTACGGCTGGGTAGTGATCGCGCTGAGCCTCTTTGCCATTCGCGAGAAGGGATGGCAACCGGTGCTCTGGCTCATGGTGACGGCAGCCATGATCTACGTGCTCTCCGCCGCGCAGGCGGGACTGCCGCTGTTGCCCGTCGATCACGGCTGGCTCACGATCCACGCGCCGGTAATTTTCGCCTTTGCCTGCGCCGCTGCGGCCCTCCTCTTCGCGCGCGATTCCAATCGCTCCAGGCTCGGCCTCGCCTTCCTCCTGCTCGCATGCATCGCGACGTTCGGCTACGCGGTCGCCGCGCGTCAGCTGGAGGCGGGCATCTCGCTCTTCGGAACGATCGCCGCCTACCTCATCGCGCGCGAGCTCGAGACCAACGAGCGCTGGCTCGTAGTCGGCAACGTCATCGTCCCTCTTGGCTTCCTCTTCGCGACGATCGTCTCGGCCGGCGACCGCAACATCCAGGCTCTCGCCGCCGCCGCGCTCACGGTGGTCGCAGCAATCCTCGCCTTCGAGGATGAGGACGAGCGCGTGCATCATCTCTTCGTTACCGCGGTCGCAAGTGGCATTGCGATCGTCGTCTACCTCTTCGGGCACGAGGCGCGCTGCATCGCCGCACTCGCGCTCCACGCCGCGCTATTCTCCGTGATTCTGCGTTCGACGCGTGCGAGACCGCTCATCCCTCCCATCAGCCTGGGGCTCCTCCTGGCGTCGGGGATGTCGTTCCTGCTGCTGACGGAGCGAGGACGTTACGCATACGCGCCCTTTCTGACGATCGCCTCCGCGTGCGCATTCGCGGTTGTCGCCGCGTGGGCGCTCTTCGCTCACGTGCTGCGCTCGATGGGGGAGGAAAAGGCGGACTACAGGCAGGTGGCGTCGTTCGTGGGGGGGCTCGCTATTCTCGCGGGTTTCACCTGGATCCGGCAGGAGCTCGTCGACGCATGGTCCAAGGACACGTCGTCCTTCGCGCTCATAATTTATTACGCGCTCGCGGGGCTCGCGCTGATCTTCGCGGGCCGCTTTCGGCGCGTGGGTCTGTGGCGCGCAGCGGGACTCGCGCTCGCCTTCTACGCGGGCTACAAGGCGCTCGCCGAGACGTTCACGATCGACGCGATTGGACTTCGCGTGGGCGCGCGTATTCTCGTGGGCGCGTTTCTGGCGGCGGTTGCATATTGGTACCGGGTGCCCCACGCTCCCGGCACCGAAAACGATACGCCCCTCGCGTCGCCAGCCGGCACCGAGCAAGCTCCCGAACCCCTGCAGTCACAATGAAGCGCCGCTACTTCCCGATCCGCGCCCGGGCGGGCGCGATCGCGCCGCTACTCGCCCTGACCACCGCCGCGAGTTTAACCGCGAAGCCGAACGTCGTGACCGTCGTTGCAACCGACTTCGCCTTCGGGATGCCCGACTCGATCCCCGCGGGGCTCACCCGCTTCGAGCTGAAGGATCACGGAAAGTGGCAGCATCACATGGGCGTCTATCGGCTCGATTCGGGAAGGACCGCAGCCGACGGACTCGACGCGCTCATTCAGGCGGGGAGGGGAGTTCGTCCCTCGTGGATGCACCCGATCGGTGGGCCGAACGCCGCGATGCCGGGCGCCGCCGAGAATGCCACGCTCGTGCTCGAGCCCGGGAGCTACATCGCGTACTGCGAGATTCCGGGTCCGGATCCCGCGCGGCACTACGCGAAGGGAATGGTGAAGGGCTTCGTCGTGACGCCGCGCTCGCACGGTGGCGATCTTCCGAAAGCGGATCTCGCGATCGATCTCGTCGACTACGACTTCGTTCTCTCGCACGAGCTCACGCGAGGGCACCACGTGATCTCCGTGACCAACTCATCGCGGCAGCCGCACATGCTCGCGATCAGGCGCTTTCCGATCGATCATCCACCCGGCACGGCCGGGAGTGAGCTCGTTGCCTGGGCGGCGGATCCGAAGGGGACCATCGGGCCCGCGGAGGCCGCGGGTGGCGTGACGGAACTCGCTCCCGGAAGCCACGTTGTTTTCGAGCGCGACTTCGAGAAGGGAATGTATCTGCTGATCTGTTTCACGGCCGATGCCGCCGACGGCAAGCCGCACTTCAGGCACGGGATGCAGAAGGAGATCATCGTACGGTAAATGGGCAGCGGGAAGTGCTTTCGCTCCATCATTTGCAGGAGCCTCGCGCTTTCCCCCTTTCACCCGTCGAAGTCATCCCTCGAGCGCCGCTTCTTGATCTCCGAGCGTCGCTTCTTCGACTCGAGTCGCGCAACCTTCGAGGCCCGCGTCGGAGACGTCTTTCTTCGCGCGCGCGGCACGGTCAGCGCGCTTCGCACCAGCTTCACCAGCCGCTCCTCCGCAGCCTCGCGATTTCGCAGCTGGCTCCGATGCTCGCTCGACACGATGCGGATGTAGCCGTCGGCATTCGTGCGCTTCCCGAGTCGGTTCAGCACGCCGTCGCGCACGGCATCGGGCAACGCACGCGTGGTCGCGATATTCCAGAGCAGCTCGATGCGCGTCGACGACGTATTCACATGCTGTCCGCCAGCACCGCCCGATCTGCTCGCACGGAGAGACAGCTCGTCGCGCGGAATCGAGACCTCCTCCGTCACCTCGAGCGCATCGCTCACGTCGTCGCTCCCGCCTCCCGCGCCGCGATCGCCTCAGGCGTCCGATGCACCCGCACCGCGGCCACGCGCCGCGAGTCCATCGCCACCACCTCGAGCTCGCCGCCGCCAAATGGAACGCGGTCGCCCACGCGCGGCAGCCGCCCGATGCGCGAGAATACGTAGCCTCCCAGCGTCGACCAGCTGCCCTCCGGAATCTTCACGGCGTGATCGGAGCGGACGTCGATCAGCGACAACGACCCGGACAGCTCGAGCACGCCATTCATCTCGAGCGCCTCGCGCTGCGCCACATCGTACTCGTCCGCGATATCACCGATCACCTCCTCGACGAGATCCTCCATCGTCACGATCCCGGCCGTACCGCCGAACTCGTCCAGCACGATCGCCATGTGCGCACGCGTTTTTCGGAGATCATCGAGCACGCGCTCCGCTGCGCGCGTATCCGGGATGTACAGCGCCTCGCGAACGAACTGCTGCACCGTGAACGGCTGCTCACCGTCGTACAGCCACAGATCCTTCGCAAGGAAAACTCCGATGAGATCGTCGAGATCCTCGCCATAGATGGGATAGCGCGAGTAGCGCTCCTGCCGCACCACTGCCCATACCTCTTCCTGCGTCGCCGTCGCCGGGATCGCGACGATCTCCGTGCGCGGCCGCATCACATCGCGCGCCTTCTTCTGATGAAAGTCGAAGACGCCCGCGAGCATCTGCGTGTCGCTCT
>JBDTXL010000111.1:0-2982 GCA_040006195.1 Gemmatimonadota bacterium
ATCCCGGGCGCGCTCGTGCGATGCGCGAACAGCCCCAGCCCTACCGTGTTGCGCGGGTCGCCGAACCACCGCTGCGTGACGTCGATGCTCGCCTGGAAGTTCGGCTTGAGATACGCCTTCGACGAATCGCCCGGCAGTCCATTGTCTGCCAGCACATCGCGAAAAATCCCCGTGCCATTGAGCGCTGGCGCGAGAAGATTCGACAGTACCAGGTGAAGGTCCAGACGGCGAGCGTTACCGAAGAAGTTGTAGTCGGTGTACTTCCCTTCGGTTTGGACGAAGTCGACCGTGTTGAAGCCGGCGCTCAACTTTACCGCGTGCAGCCGCGCCTCGTTGACGTTGATGTCGATGCGCTTCGCGCTGTCGCCTCGCGGCGGCAGCACGATCGTCGCGCGGCGAAAGAGATTCGAGCTGTAGAGCGCCTGCTGGCTCTCGATCACGTTGTCGCGTTTGTAGATGTTCCCCGGCTTGAGCGTGATCATTCGCCGCACGATCGTCGGCGGGAGGATCGAGTCGCCGTGCACGGTCACCGACTCCACGGTAGCCACCCATCTCGGATCGACCTTGATCGTCACCTCAGCCGTGCGCGCGCTGTCGTGCACCTGGATCGTATCCGAGATGATCGCATCCGCGTAGCCCTTGTTCCACAGGACGTCGCGCAGCCGCACGTGCGACGTATCGAGGTCGACCAGGTTGAGCGGATGCCCGGCGTGCATCAACACCGCGTGTGCGACTTCCTTGTTCGTGAGCACCGTGTCCGACGGACGCAGCACAACGATGGAATCGACCATCACGGGAAGCCCTTCGGTGATCTTGAACGTCACGCGCACATGGTTGCTGTGCGCCCGCGCGCGCGTGACCGTCGTGTCGACCGCGGTCTCGCGGTAGCCGCGCTTGTAGTAATAGACCTTGATTCGGATGACATCGCGGGCGAGCTCGATGTGGTCGAGAGTGCGCGTCTCGTAGACCAGATGCGACTTCGTGAGGAGGCAGAAGGGCTTGAGCAGCATGCTCCGGCAACCCGAGGCCCTGGTGGCCTGCCCGCCCTCCATGTCGCCGACGTCGATCGCCTTTTTGGTGGGCCCGATGTACTTGACCTCATCCACGACGGGATGGGTGCGTTCGTCGGCAGCCTTCCGGGACAGCTCGACCTGCTTGCTCGAATGTTCCGGAGGCCGACCGGTCGTATCAGCCTGCGCGGAAAGCCCGCGCGCATAGACCAACGCGGAGAGTGCGAGCACCAGACGATAGTGCGCGCGCAATGCAGTACCAGGGCGGCCCATATGGGGGCCTCTAATGCAAGCGGTAGGCCGGGCTCGCCCGCGCTGTCCGGCTACAATCCGGCGAGCAGCGTGTCGTTGTTGGCAGTGTTTTGGATGCGCTTGATCAGCCACTCCATTCCGGCCTGCGGCGGCATCTGCTGCAGCCCGCGGCGGAGTGTGAAGATCGCATCGATCTGGTCGGGGCGGAACAGTTTGTCCTCGCGCCGAGTGCCGCTCGTGGCCACATCGATCGCCGGAAAAACGCGTTTCTCGGCGAGGCCGCGATCGAGCTTGATCTCGCTGTTTCCAGTGCCCTTGAACTCCTCGAAGATCACGTCGTCCATACGCGATCCCGTCTCGACCAGTGCGGTCGCGATGATCGTGAGCGAGCCGCCGCCGTTCGCGGGAGAAACCGAGCGCGCCGAGCCGAAGAATGCCTTCGGCTTCGCCATCGCGGTGGCATCGAGACCGCCGCTCAACGTGCGTCCGGTGCCACGCTCAGCGGTGTTGTGCGCCCGCGCGAGTCGCGTGATCGAGTCGAGCACGATGACGACGTCCTTCCCTTGCTCGACGAGCCTGCGTGCGCGCTCGAGCGTCATGTCCGCGACGTCGACGTGGCGCTCCGCCGGCATGTCGAAGCTCGATGCGACGACTTCTCCGCGGCCCCATTCGATCATCTCGCTCACTTCCTCGGGACGCTCGTCGACGAGAAGCACGAGCAGTGTCGCCTCGGGATGATTGATCGCGATTCCTTCGGTGATCGCCTGCAGGAGCATCGTCTTTCCCGCGCGTGCCGGAGCGACGATGAGCGCGCGCTGGCCGTAGCCGATCGGCGCGATGAGATCGATCGCGCGGCGCGTGAGCTCGGGGCTGATCTTGGGCGACTGCCCGGTTTCCAGCG
This sequence comes from Gemmatimonadota bacterium, assembly GCA_040006195.1. GTDB lineage: Bacteria > Gemmatimonadota > Gemmatimonadetes > Gemmatimonadales > Gemmatimonadaceae > FEN-1250. The sequence goes on from JBDTXL010000111.1 coordinate 2,164, forward strand.
TCAGCTTGCGCTCGGGATACGATGCGATGAGCGAGCTGAAATCGGGGCGGCGCAGCACGCTCGTGGGGTCGCCCCCGTTGAGCGATTTCACTTCCGCGACGGCGAGCCGGCCGCGCTGGTCTCGCCCCGTGGTCGCTTCGAGGAGATCGCCGCGGCGAATCGCGAACTGCTTCACGAGCTGGGGTGGCACGAATGCATCGTTGGGCGACGGGAGGTAGCTCTCTTCCGCACGGCGAATGAAACCGCCCTCGCGAGCCGTATCGAACCAACCGGTGGTGGTTCCGTCGGCGACGAGTATCGAGACTGGCGCGTTCGACTGCTGCTCGGGACGTGGCCCAGTGCGCTGGCGACCGCGACGACCGCGGCGGCCGTTGGCGTTGTTGCTGATGTCCCGGTTTCCGTTGTCGCGGCTGTTGTTGTCGCGGCTGTTCCCCTGCTCACGATTGCCGCGGTTGTCCTCACGCTCGCCGCGAGTCTGATGATTTCTGTTGTTGTTGTAGCGCGGCTCTGCCCCACGGTCGCCGCGATCGTTTTGCGCGGTGGGCTGCGACGCGGGCGGCACTGCAGGCTGCGACGACGGATTGTGCGGAGGCTGCTGCTGGGGCGTGGCGGGGACTCCTGAATCGCCGCCGTCGGAAGACGGGGCCGGCCTCGAATCCGGCAGCGCGGTGTCGCTCGGCGCGGGCAGTGACGAGTCATCACGATAGGGGCTGGACTCGGTATTCGAGTCGAGCTGGGTGCGGTTGGGCGGACGGTGTCCGCGACCGCGCCGGGTCGGGCGTCGACGTTCGTTCATGCAGCGAAAGGTGTCATGAGGTG
>JBDTXL010000112.1:0-4204 GCA_040006195.1 Gemmatimonadota bacterium
CGCGAGCGCGCGCGTAAAGAGTGAATCCGCGCGGTCGAGCTCATCCTGCGCGAGCGCGAGCCCGGCGACGTTCGACAGTCCGACGATCGCCTCCTCGCTCGTCGCGCCCGAGGTCTGCTCGCGCAGCGCGAGCGCGGTCGCGAGATGCGGCGCCGCGTCGTCGTAGCGTCCGAGCGACTGGTAGCTCTCGCCGATCACCGTCTCGAGCTCGGCGCGCTCTTCGGGCTGCCCCGCAAGCTCCGTCTCCGTTCGCCGCGCGGCCGCATCGAGCAGCTCGGACACGGGCACATCACGCCCGCCCATTGCGGGGCGCACGGAGCTCAGAAGACCGCGCAGGAAGTCGCTCACGCGCTCCGACTTCACCTGCTCCGCACGCGCGCGCTTCGCCTGTGTCGACGTGGTGATCACGCCACCGACCAGCGCGAGCAGCACGAGCACCGACGCCGCGACCACTGCGACGTTGCGGCGCACGAACTTGCGCAGACGGTAGCCGAGCCAGTCGCGCTGCGCGGCGATCGGAAGCCCGGTGAGATAGCGGCGCAGGTCGGCATCGAGCGCATCGACGGACGCGTATCGACGCGCTGGCTCTCGCCGGAGCGCCATGAGAACGATCTGATCGAGGTCGCCGCGCAGGCGCCGGCGCAGCCGCTGCGCGCTTCGCTCTCCACTCTCCGCTGCCGCGCTCTCCGTCCCGACAGCGCTCGGCCGCGGCACTGGCTCCGTCGCCACCGCGCGCTCGATGTCCGCGAGCCCGCGCGACGCAAAGATGTGTGGCCTGCGGCCGGCGAGCAGCTCGAAGAGCACGACGCCAAGCGAATAGACATCCGATGCAGTCGAGAGCGTGTCGCCATGCACCTGCTCCGGGCTCGCGTACTCCGGCGTGAACGGCCGCACGCCACCTCTCGTGAGCGGCATCGCATCGTCTGCAGCGTCGTCGCCGAGGAGCTTGGCGATCCCGAAGTCGAGCAGCTTCACCGCGCCGTCTTCCGTGACGAGGATGTTGCCAGGCTTGAGATCGCGGTGCACGACCAGATTCTTGTGCGCGTGCTGCACTGCGCCGCACACCTGCCGATAGAGCGCGACACGCTCACGCACGCCGAGCTTCCTGACTCTGCACCAGGTGGTGATCGGGAGTCCTTCCACGAACTCCATCACGAGGAATGGCTGCCCCGCAGGCGTCACTCCTCCGTCGAGCAGCGTCGCGATGTTGGGATGCTCGAGTCCCGCGAGAATCTGGCGCTCGCGCTTGAAGCGGCCAAGCGTGAGCTCGGAATCGAGACCACCCTGCACGATCTTGATCGCGACGCGCTTGCGATACTGATCGTCGGCGCGGATCGCCTCGTAGACGGCACCCATTCCTCCGGTGCCGACCAGCCGTACTACTTCATAGGCGCCGAGACGCTGCCCGGTGGCGGGGCCGACGGAGCTGCCGAAGTCGAACATGGCGAGTGAGACGTCGGTGTGCTCCGACGCCGAGATGAGCGCGTCGACCTCGCGTCGCAGCGTCGCGTCCCAGTCGGTGGCCTGATCGAGGAAGGAGCGGCGCTCGGACTCCGGCTGGTCCATCGCGGCATCGAAGAGCTCGCGGAGCCGACGAAGGTGATCGGCGCTGTCCTCGCTCACGACTGCGTGTCCGCGCCGAGCTCGCGCGCGAGCCAACCCTTCGCGAATTGCCAGTCGCGCTTCGCCGTGGCGGGCGAGATGCCGAGCGCCTCGGCCACCTCTGCGACCTCGAGGCCGCCGAAGATGCGCAGCTCGACGACGCGCGCCCACCGCGGCTCGGCGGCCGCGAGGCGAGTCATCGCGTCGTCGAGCACGAGGAGGTCGACGATGCGATCATCGTGGCCGGCAATCGCTTCGTCGAGCGTGACGCGAAGATCACCGCTCCGCTTCGCCGCCGTTCTCGCGCGAGCGTAATCGACAAGTACGCGCCGCATCGCCTGCGATGCGGCGCGGAGGAAGTGCGTGCGATCCTCGAAGTGCACCGGTGACCCGCCGACGAGGCGAAGAAATGCCTCGTGCACGAGCGCGGTGGGCTGCAGCGTGTGATCGGGACGCTCGCCGCGCATGTGGCGGCCGGCGATCGCGCGCAGCTCGCTGTAGAGCAGCGGGAGCAGCCGATCGTAGGCGGCCACGTCGCCGCGCCGGGTCGCGTCCAGGAGCTCTGCCACCATCGTCGACGTGATTGCGTCATCGCTCATTCGTCGAAAATGGCGCCTCATGAACGGGGGCGCCAGCACATATCGGCGAGGGATGAGCCGCGCAGCGAGAGCTTTGCGCCTTTTGAGTCAAGCGATCTGAGAGCGGATCGTGAAACCCCTGTGCCCCGGACGGGTCGTCATGAAGCACATCGTTGCTCGAAACGTAGGAGTCGTAACGATTTCCATCTTCGCGGCTGTGTTCTGCGCGAAGGCTCAGCAGGGTCGAAGCTATCGCGATCCGGCCGGACATTTCTCGATCTCGATTCCGCAGGGATTCACCGCGAACGCCGCGAACGGCGGCGTGGTGGTATCCCGCGGGACAGTGATCGCGATGATCGCACCGTTCGGCGGCGTACAGTCGTCGCGTGAGGTCGTGCAGCAGCTTGCACGACAGTACGGATCGCAGTGGAAAGATCTGCAGCAGATCGCGGCCGGAGACTACCTGCTCAACGGCGCGCCGGCATCGTACGGCATGTACACCGGCGTGAGTCCGAAGGGAGTCGCTTCCCTGCTGCGGCTCGTCGGCGTGATGGGGGGCGGGCAGCCGTACGCCGTCATCATCAGCTCGCCGAAAGCGGAGTTCACCTCCGTTGGCCCGACGCTCCAGGGTATGGAAGGAAGCATCGCGTTCGCCGGAAGCAACGGACAGGGGATGCAGCCGTACCAGGGGCAGCAGGGCCCTCAGCAACAGCAGTATCCGCAGCAGCAGTCTCCCCAACAGCAGTACCCACAGCAGCAGGATCCGCAACAGCAGTACCCGCAGCAGCAGGATCCGCAGCAGCAGTACCCCCAACAGCAGTATCCGCAGCAACAGGATCCACAACAGCAGTATCCCCAGCAGCAGTATCCGCAGCAGCAGAATCCGCCATCACAGCAGCAGAACATGCGCACTGCGCGCGTCCCGGGTGCCTCATCGGCACCCGGGAATTTCTATCGCATGCACTGGCTTCGTCTGATGGATCAGTATGGATTTGGCCAGCCGGTCGAGGTGCTGCGCTTCCTCGCGCCTGTGGGCTGGAAGATGGACGGCGGGGTGAAGTGGGCGGCCTCCGGGTGCACGTCGAACATCGCCAGCCTTTCGATGCGCGTCGTGAGTCCCGACGGCACCATGGCGTTCGAGCTTTTCACGCCGTACACCTGGCAGTGGAACGACGATCCGTTTGCCCAACAGACGGGCCGTCAGGCGGAGCAGATGAATGCAGCCATCCGCCCCTGCTCGATGCGGCCAATCGTCAATGCGCAAACATATCTTCGTCAGGCAGTGATCCCCATCTACCGCCGCGGCGCGCGCTTCGAGCAGGGAATGCCGATGCCGCAGGCCGCCCAGGTGCAGGATGTGAGACTTCGGCAGCAGCTCGCGCAGCAGATCCAGGCCGGTCTCGCGAGCGGAACAAAGGCCGACGCGGGTCGCGTGCTCATCGCGTACGAAGTGAATGGAAAGCCGGTGGAGGAATCACTCACGGCAGTCGTCGGCATGATCGTGCGCCAGACGATGTCGCCGTCCGCGGCGATGCAGGGGGGGATGGGCAAGGTCAACTCCTACACCCTCACCGCCGGCTCGATGTTCGGCATGCGCACGCCTGCTGGCGAGCAGGAGCGGCGAGCGTCGCTCTTCTCGACGATGATTGCTTCCATTCGGCCGAACGTGAACTGGGTCAACGCCTATCAAACGATGCAGATGAACATTGGCAATGCGGAGCAGATCGAAGTGGCCAAGCGCATCGCCATCAACAACGAAACCAATCACGTGGTGAGCGCGATCATCACGCAGCAGTATCAGGAGACACAGCGGGTGCAGGACCGTCTTGCCGACTCGTTCAGCCAGTCGCAGCGCGGTGTCGAGCATTTCGTCGATCCGTCGAGCCGCGAGCGCGTAGAGTTGAGCGCCGGCTATCGTCAGGCGTGGAGCAATGGAAACGGCGAGTACATCCTGAGCGACGATGTGAATTTCGATCCGTCGGTGTCGCTGCACGAGAACTGGACGCAGCTCAACCGCACGCAGT
>JBDTXL010000113.1:0-2220 GCA_040006195.1 Gemmatimonadota bacterium
TCGCGCTTGCTGTAGTGGGCAAGCGCGCGGTGCGCCATTGCCGGACCGAGGTCGGAGCCGCCGATGCCGATGTTGACGACGTTCCGAATCTGCCTGCCGGTAAAGCCGCTCCACGCGCCGTCGCGCACCGCCGTCGTGAACGCGCGCATGCGGTCGAGCACCTCGTGCACGAGCGGGACGACGTTCACTCCGTCGACGCTGATCGTCGTGCCGCGCGCGGCGCGCAGCGCGACATGCAGCACCGCGCGATTCTCCGTGACGTTGATCTTCTCGCCGGAGAACATCGCTTTCGTTCGCTCCGACAGTCCGCACTCGCGCGCGAGATCGGTGAGGAGCGAAAGCGTCTCGGGAGTGGCACGATGCTTCGAGTAGTCCAGGAACAGCGCCGCGCCCTCTGCGGTCATCCGCGTGCCGCGCTCCGGATCAGCGGCGAAGAGCTCGCGCAGATGCACTTCGCGTATCGCATCGTAGTGCGCGCCAAGGGCAAACCACGCGCGACGAGCGGTGAGCGGTGTGGACGACGCGGTGCTCACGAGATGAGCGGATCCTCGTCGGGCCCCGACCCTGAGGTCCACCGCGGAAAAGTCCCGAGCAAACGATAGGTGAGGCTCGCTTTCCGTACAGCCTCGAGCGCATGCCCCGCTTCGGGATCTCCCGCGTCGTGCTCGAACTCGATGTAGTACATGTAGCGCCACGGCTCGCGTGTGGGACGCGCGACGAAGTGCGACACGTTGAAGCCACCTCTGGCGAGCGGCTGCAGCGCGGCGATCAGCCCGCCCGCCACGTCGCGAACGGTGCAGAGCGCCGCGCTGCGCACAGGACTCCCCACCGGCACCTGCACCGCATCGCGCGCGACGGCGAGGAAGCGCATCTGTGTATCGGCGCGATCTTCGATTCCCTCGGCGAGCATTTCGAGCCCGAATCGATCCGCGGCGCGCATGCTCCCCGCTGCGGCACGTGTGGGATCGCCCGTTTGCATCACTGCGCGCGCGGCGCCAGCCGTGTCCCACGACGGCACCGGCGTGATGTGCTTGTAGCGCTCCAGAAAGTGCGCGCACTGCGCGAGCATGAGCGGATGGCTGTGGAGCTGCGTGATGTCGGCCAGCGTTGCGCCGGGGATGCCCAGCATGCAGAGGCGAATCGCCACCACCGTCTCTGCCGTGATCAGAAGGCGCTCGTGCATTGCGAGTAAGTCGTACGCGCTGTCCACGCCTCCCATCAGCGTGCTCTCGATGGGAAGGAGCCCGTATTCCACGGAGCCGGTTTCCGCGGCGTCCATGACGTCAGCGAAGGTTCGCATTGGCACCGGCTCGGCCTCAGCTCCCCAGAGCTGAACGATGGCCTCCTCGCTGAATGCGCCGGCCTCTCCCTGAAACGCGACGCGCAGCGGTGAGGTCGTGGCGAGCATCAGCGGTGCGAGCTCGGTTTCGCCTTGCGCGCTCGCCACCATGTCGAGCTCTCCATCGAGGAGCTCGCCAGGTGGCGGCAGATTGCCTGGGTCGATCGGTGAGTCTTCCATCGCTAAATGATAACCGGGTGCCCTACTGACCCTTGCCGAGCGCGGTCGCGGCGGATTCCACGAGCGCTGCCTCTGCGTTCACGACGCCCGCAACGCGCGTGACCGCCGCGTCGACGTCGCCGTATTTCTTCTGCTCGATCGCTTCGCGCACCTCGGGGACGGTTTTCACGCCGTAACCCGTGTAGAAGCCCGGTGCGTACAGCAGATGCTGGAACCACGGGCGCATAGGAAGCCCCTTCGAGTCGGTGAACAGATGCTCGCTGTGCGCGAGGATCGCATCAACCGCCGCAAGCGACGACTTCGCCCGCTCCGCATCTCCACTCGACATGGCCTTGTCGTACGCCTTGCTGTAATGCTCGGCCGCCTTGGTCAGCGAGTCGGCCGCGTTCTCGAGCGCGGCAAACGATATGTGCGGAGGAACCACCAGCACCGGAGGAGTGATCGTCGGCGTGTGCGGATCGTTCGTCGCGGTGAAACTTCCTTCTTCGATCTCGAGATTGCGCTCGCGGGCAGCGTCGGCGGCGCCGCTCGCGAGCTTCTGGAGCTCGTCGATGTAGCCGTGCACCGTTTCGGCGAGGTTGATGTAGTCGTATGGAAGCACGTCCGCATCGGCAAGACGCATCGACGCCGTCCCCACCGTTTGCGCGAGCGCGCGGCCATAGACGAACGACGTGTCGCTGAAGTGCGTGTACCAGTAGAAG
>JBDTXL010000114.1:0-7307 GCA_040006195.1 Gemmatimonadota bacterium
GCATACCAGCGCGCGAGCATCAGCGTGTCGTGCGCCGCAGGATTGGCCGTTCGGCCAACGTGGGACACCGCGAGCCGTTCTGAGGACTGCGAGAGCCGAAAGTCGGATGCGATGGACTTTGCGACGCTGTCTTCCAGCGCGAACTTGTTGTCGGCGCTATTCGTGTACGAGACGGAACGCAGGCTCACATTGCGAATCACGTCGTAGAGCCGCGCCGTAATCCGTATGGACCGTCCCTCGCGGCGCACGGTTCCCGTCAGCAACGTGCCCACCTGCAACGCATTGCCGATCGACGCGAGATCATGCTCCTGGCGAAAGCGTGGCGCGGATGCCAGTGGCCGCACCGTCAGTCCCGGCACATGCGTGAGGGCGTCGAGAATCTCCTGCGGCATTTGATCGCCGAGGTACGCGTCGGCGGAGTCCTGAATCTGGAAGGGCACGGCGGCGATCGAGAGGCTCGGCACATCGCTACGCAACATTCCTCGGTGCTGCACCACGTACGCGATCGCACCGATGAGCGCGAGCGCCGCGACTGTGCCGAACACGCGTCTCGGCAGTCGACGCGTGGTCCAGGCGCCCGCCGGACCATGGCCCTCGAGCGACGCCTGCATCGCCGCCGCAGTCGCGAAGCGCTCGGCCGGATCCTTTTTGAGCGCCGTGAGCACGCTGTCATCGACGTAGGCGGGAATCGCCTTGCGCACCCTCGACGGAGGCACCGGCGCACGTGTTATCACGCTCGCGACAATCGCCTGCGCCGATGGACCGGCGAACGGCGGCTCGCCCGTCAGCATCTCGTAGAGCAGCGTTCCCACCGAGTAGATGTCGGACCGCGCATCGATCGTGCGATCGCCGAGCGCCTGTTCGGGACTCATGTACGCGGGCGTGCCGACCGACAATCCGGTTTCCGTCAGCCGGTGGTCGTTGGGACTCTGCGAGAATGCGATCCCAAAATCTGCGACGATCGCACGACCGTCGTGGAGCAGAATGTTCTCGGGCTTGATATCGCGGTGAATGATTCCGTGGCGATGCGAGTAGTCGAGGGCGCTGCAGATCTCCGTCGCAATGCGGATCGCATCCCCCACGGGAAGCTGCCCTTCGCGAACGAGCCGCTGTCGCAGCGACTCTCCGTCAACGAACGGCATCACGTAATACAGCTGCCCGTCCACCTCGCCCGAGTCGAACAGCGGCAGTATGTGTGGGTGTTGTATGTTCGCGGTGGTTCGGATTTCCTTGAGAAACCGTTCAGCGCCGACCACGGCGGCGAGCTGCGGATGCAGCACCTTGATCGCGACCTGCCGACCGTGCTTGAGATCTCGAGCCAGCCACACCGTCGCGGTCGCCCCCGCGCCGAGTTCGCGCTCGACGGCGTATCTATCGCTTAGGGCTTGCTGTAAGCGAGCATCCATGGCGGTTTCGCAAGATGGGCGGAGCGAACCGGACGAGCTACTATCCGGATTTGAATGTAGATCGAAGCCGAGTCTGGGCTAGTATAGACACGTCGAGGCGAGACTGTCCACTTCCTGTTCGCCTAGTTCACCGTTTACGCCGTCAGCACAGTGGGCTCCGCGTAGGGCTAACTCGACACATCACCTGAGGGGGGTGAAATTCGCCGCAATATCATATAACCCCGTGGGGCCTTATGGGGTTTATTGCTATTTTCACCTAAAAGTTCGGTGGCAATCCTGCTGATTTCTACGCGTAACTATTCGGCTCGTGGTGTTCTCTCGCGTTTGGGGTCGCAGGCCGCTGTCACGCTAGCGATTCGGAAGCGGCGAATCAGCCGGCGTCCCGATTTCCCCACGATCTCCCCTGACGACACCCGTAAAGGCTTTCTCGATCCGGCGGAGCTCGACGCGATCGTCGCCGAGCTACCCGAGTGGTGGCGTCCCGTCGTGCGCGTCGCGGCGATAACGGACTGGCGTGCCCGCTCGGAGATCGTCCAGATGAGATAGAATCAGGTAGATTTCCAAGCTGGCACGCTAAGACTAGAGCCTGGCCAGACAAAGAATCGCGAAGGTCGTACGTGGCTGGCGAGCGCGCACTCCGAACTGTGGACGATCATTCAAGAGCAGAGCGAGCGCGCACTACAATTCGGCTCGGAATTCGTTTTCTTTCGAGTGGTCAACGGAGTGGTGAAACCGCTCGGCTCCTACGCGAAGGCTTGGAAGACTGCGACGCGGAAAGCAGGACTAGGTGGAAAGCTTGTACACGACCTTCGACGCGGTGCGGTGCGGTGCGCGAATTTTGAACGGTTTGGAATTAGCCGCTCCGTGGGAATGAGTTTGAGCGGGCATAAGACCGGCTCGATCTACACGCGCTACGCTATCGCCGATCTCGGCGCGCAGCGCAAGGGAGTGGCGAAGCTTGGGAAAATAGGAGTGAATAAATAAACATAGCCACAAAACAGCCACAAAATAACTTTGCTCCGATTGTCTACGGAGATCGTAAGTATCCGTCAAATAGAAAGTTGACCCGATAGCTCAGCTGGTTAGAGCAACGGACTTTTAATCCGTAGGTCCTGGGTTCGATTCCCAGTCGGGTCATGGAGTTACGGAGTCAGCTTTGCATACGCATGCGTCGAGCGCTCGTTTTCGAATTCTAATTGGAGCACCGACGCCCTTCACCGCGGTTGCTCACCGTGCGTTTCGATGCTGCCGGAGGTGGCTGGCTGGCGACATGCGCATCCGGCGACGCTGAGGATAGCATTCATCAGTCAAGGCAGCATCGGCGAAAACCCCGGTGCCAGCGAACACGGCATCGACAATGTGCTGCTGCGGCGGGGGCGCGAGATCGCCGACGCATATCAGATATACGGGACGTCGAGCGCGGTGCTGATATCGGTAGCAGGGATGTTCGGACGAAGCGGCACAAGGAACGGCAACGAGAGGGCAAAAAAAAACGGAGTTCCGGTCCAATGGCGTGGTGGAATCGCCGCTCCGGTCCCAGGAATGGCCCTCATGCAAACCAGAACCCAGGGCGCGTCCAGGATACAGGTGTCGCGACGATGAGAGCGCTGCGAGTCGCCGCACGCCCTGCTCTGGTTGCCGAAACACACGCACTCGCCTTGACATCTAATCAGCCACCGCGCGTGCCCGCCACAGCAGTTCCCAAGTCCAGCTCGGCAATTATTCTCTTGACCGGCCATCTCAAGAAGTCCGTGCATCTGTCGAGCGGTTGACCATCTCGGGAGCAGCAGCGGCGAGCGCGCGGGATCTCACTACTCGCGCACTTCGGGAACCCGAGCGGGCGCTGTTCAAGTTCGTCGCATCGTATACGGCCCCCAACCAGCTTCCTCTTGCGCGCTACTCACGGAGAGCCTGCAGCTCATCAAGGAGGCTCAAGTCACGAGTGTCCGGGCCGGCAAATCGCTCGACATTCCATGGCCGCTCCGATGAGGGACCACTCGCCTGAGCCGGCGCGCGACGAATGGTTTTACTGTCTCGCGAGAGCCGCGACGATCACATCTGGCACGGGTCGGCTGAGTCGTATGGCTGCAAGTCAGGCGTCACTCCGTGCTACAAGATGCGCATGCGGCCCCAGGACGTTCGTCACGTCGGATAAAAAGAATGCCGCGATGCCTCGTAGCCGCCAACTTAGCGCCTGAAGATGGCTCAGGGCTGTCAGGCGCGATCGCATCCGAATGGGAGGCTGACACCTCTGTGGCAAATTGCCTTATGGTCGAATCGAATAGTTGAGAAAAATCAGGTAGCGCGCGAAATTGCCACCATAGTGGGTGCCGGACCGCTGCTCGCCCACGCTTGCTTCCCGGTTCTGATCCAGCGCAACTGGCACGCTCAGACTCAGAGTGCTGCCCAAGCGAGAAAATGGACTTTTCGCGAATGTGAGCGAGAGAGCCGGTTCCGCGTAGATCGTATATCCGGGACGTCGGAAATACTGATCTCCGCCCCCTACCAAATCGTGCACCGGCACGCCGTCGATGCGGCCGCCAAGGCTCACCGAGATGCCCCTCTTGGGAGCGAGCGCGAAGCCCAGCCCCGCGTGTGCGGAATATTCGTCCGTCACGCCGGTTAAGGCTCCGCCGAGGACCGCCGGCGCAGGAACGTTGGTGTGAGACTTTGGGCTCACGAGGTAGTCGCCGGCTGCGTAGGCCGAGAGTCGCCCTGCCAGTCGCCGGAACGCGCTCGTTTGCAGCACGATGCCCCATCCGCCGTCTCCCGATTGAATTGTATTGTTGTCTGGCACCGTGACGGTACTGCTGGACGAGGTGTAAAATGCTCCGGTCTTGTCAGTGGATCCCGTAGGTGCTTTGACTCCAAGCGAAAGGGACACGTTGCCATTCGCGTGGTCGAGTGGCTGCAACAGCCACACGTTGCCGACAACGCTGATGTCCCCCATCGAAGTGGACGAGCTGCCGTGTCGCAGCCCATCCCCCTGTATAAAAGACTCGCGGTTCGCTTCGAACGGCACGTCGAGCTCGACGCTGAAGTGATTCGTGAAAGCGTATGTCGCCGAAAGATTGAGCGTGTGGTCGGTAATCTCGATGGGCTTTGCCCCCGGAGAAAGGCCAGGCTCGTAAGCGTGCCCGACGTAGAAGCGATCCGCGTGCAGCCACCGGTAGCCAACGCCGAGTTGCCAACCATGATCGTTCAGATACGAGTTATCCTTGCCATTCAAATTCGGCGAGGTAAAACGGACCGGCATGCACCCCTGCGCGCGGGCGTTGCCCGCCGCAGCGATAGGCGCGCCGCAAAGGAGGGCCCAGCGTAGAGCGACGCGACGAGCTGGAACATAGCGATGCCGTCTCATGAAACACCTCAATAATGGGTGAGAACGAGGCCCCATAGCATGCCTCCTCTATCGACACATAATCACCAGCGTTATCGAACTCCCGCCGGCACATGCGGCGCCGGGGGTGTTTCCGCCAGGCCGTCGCCGCTCGTCCCAACTGTTACTCGCCAGCGAATCCGCCCCGCCAGTCGTTGGGTTAGATCCCGTGGAAGACTGATGTTCGTGTCGCCACTTTCCCCCGCCCATGCAACAGCGCCAGCGCTATCGTAAACGGTCACGTGATAGCGGTCCGCGTGCGCCAGGCGAGTCCAAATCAAGGTCGTGACACGTTGCGAGCTGTCGTCAGGCTGCGGCGGCACCGGCGTAAACATTCCCCAGACACTTCGCATCTTCGTTTCAGGAGCTGGACCCCGTAAAACTGGTACTGGCATCGCAAGCACCAACACGACCGCTGCCGCGAAAGCGCTCAGTAACACTACTCGCTGCTGTTTTTGAAGGATGCGCCTGCGGTCGGAGCCGTCCTTCTCACTGTCCCAGCCGAGTTCATTGTGCAGCCTTGGATCTCTCACGATTTCGCGCAGCTCCGCGAGCGTCGTCTGACAGTGCCAGCATTGCTCGAGGTGCGCGCGAATGGCGAAGTGGCCGACTTTTTTTTTGGTTGCGTCTACAAGCTCGGCGAGGGCGAAATCGGACAGATGTCTATCGATCATTTGAACCACCGATAATCGAAACGCACGCCTCACCGGGAATTTTTGATGGTAAACCCACAAGTGTGAAACCCCTACGAGTAATACGGACACCACCCCCGCGATTACTCAGCCGTGGAACGCGTCGCTTCCGGCTCTCGATTTAACAAAGCCCGTAGCCTCACCAAGGTGCGATTCACGCGATTATAGACCGCCCTGGCGTTGGGCCAACCCACACTTCGGGCCACCTCTGCGGCTGGACGACGCTCGACTACAAAGAGTTGGAGGGCAGTCCGCTCATTCTTCGGAAGCTTCGATACGGCATCAGCGACAATCGCGTGCGCCTCGTCTCGAGAGAAATCGTCGCTGGGCTCGCAGTCCTCCACGAGGCGCATCCTTGGTTCGGCATGCATGAAAGCGAGGTGCGACCATCGTCTCGTGTCGATCGAGCGGAAGGTAGCGGCAATCTCACGCAGAAAAACGTGATAGGATATCTCGCACTCGCCGGATGATCTGAGCAACTCATACGACTCCCCATGCGACCGTCGCTCGACCAACACGAGTTGAAAGATGCGGTTGCGAAGCGGCGACAATCCCGGTGGCGGCGTTGCTCGAGGGCGCCCATCGCGAGCGCGCTTCCAATCGACTGCCAAATGCCGTACGACGACAACTAGCCACGTCGAAAATTTCGCACGGTGCTCAACACTTTCATGAAAGCACCGCAGTCGCGCAAGATTATTCTCAGATAACCTATCACAGACGTGCACGAATGCTTCGGATGCGTCCTCCGAATCAGAAATACAGCACGAGATCGTGCGCTCCAGGAGTCGATGATATTGCGCGAGAAAATGAGTCCACGCGCCTTCACCGTCTCCTTCCGCGAGCGTTGCACGCCATGCGTCCATCCGGGGTCACCTTCAGAATGGGACTCGGGCAACTTGCTGCGATTTCGATCCCGCCGTCAACGCGACGATGCCAAAACGACTCAACTTGAACGTGCCCGTCACTTGAGGCTCGGCGCTTCGCTCACCCTGCGGCCGGGACGAAAAAGGGGTGTAGCGCAGCGTCATTACGTCACGTTCGTCACACCGGCGTTGCCATGCAGAAATCTTGGTGGCGATTTCTGCCGATTTGATGCGGTCTCCTGAACTATCGCTGATGGTCCGGGTGCTGTAGCGTGGACTTAGTGGCCTTCTAGGATTACGCGTAACAGTCGTCAAAACCGGACATTTGAGAAGCGCTGGTATCCGGCCCGAGTCATACTCTCGATTTCGCAAATCGTTTGTCTACCTTCGGCCATAGCGAAGACTTCGTGGATGATCGGCCCGCGAACGCGTTGCGGGGCAGGTACGATATCGAGCGCGAATTGGGCGCTGGCGGGATTGCCACTGTGTGGTTGGCTCGCGACGTCAAGCACAATCGCCGGGTCGCGATCAAGGTGCTGCATCCGCATAGAGGGTGCTCCTGTTACCTGCTCGTCCGCACGCCGTTGTCTCGCGCTTACTCACTCACAATTCCTCGCGATACTTCTTGCACCCCGATCACCTGCGTGACATCACTGTCGTGCGTCCTTCACGCCGGAGCTCCAAATATGCGGCTCTTCGGTTCGCTGCTTCTCTCAGTCGGCTTCGCGCTTTCCGTTGCTGCCCAGCACCCCGAGATCGACGCCTTCAACCGCGCACTCTTCGATGCCACCAGACTCATGGACACACCTGCGACGCTCGCCTTGTGGGACGACGAAGGCGTCAGTCTTCTTCCTTCCACGAACCCGATCCAGGGGAAGCCTGCCATCACGAAATTCATGAACGACGTGATGGCATCGCTCGCAGGGGCACACATGGCGAAGTTCGAAGGCGCCTGCTTCGATATTCA
>JBDTXL010000115.1:0-3131 GCA_040006195.1 Gemmatimonadota bacterium
CGCTCGAGCGCGCGTCGTCGGTGAACGACATCGCCGAGCGGGCGTGCTCGTACGATATGCCGAACGAGGTGGTGGACGGACAGGACGTAATCGCCGTGCGCGAGGCGGTGACGCGCGCCGTCGCGCGTGCACGCGGCGAGAACACGCCGACGCTCATCGAGGTGCGCACCTATCGCTTCATGGGCCACTCGATGTCCGATGCGGTGAGCGGCACCTATCGCAGCAAGGAGGAGCTCGACGAGTACATGAAGCGCGATCCGATCGCGGTGCTGCGGGCACAGATGGAGCAGCGCGGCGAATGGTCGGACGACAAGATGGCCGCGATCGATGACGAGGTGCGCGCCATCGTCGAGGATGCGTGGAACTTCGCGGACGAGAGCCCGGAGCCGCCGCTCGAGGCGCTCACGGAGGATGTGTACGTCGACACGACCAGCGACACCGACACCGGCGTCGCCGCCGCGGGCGAGCGCTGAGATGGCGATCATCACGTATCGGGACGCGCTCAATCAGGCGCTTCGCGAAGAGATGCAGCGCGACGATCGCGTCTTTATCATGGGCGAAGAGGTCGCGGTCTATCAGGGCGCGTACAAGGTTTCCAAGGGGCTGCTGCAGGAGTTCGGCGAGATGCGCGTCGTCGACACCCCCATCACGGAGCTCGGCTTCGCGGGCGTCGGCGTGGGCGCGGCCATGGTGGGGCTGCGCCCGATCATCGAGTTCATGACGTGGAACTTTGCGCTCCTCGCGCTCGATCAGGTCGTGAACGCAGCGGCGAAGATGCTCTCGATGAGTGGCGGACAGTTCAACATCCCGATCGTCTTCCGCGGCCCGAACGGCGCCGCGCTCCAGCTTTCCGCGCAGCACTCGCAGGCGTGGGAGTCGTGGCTCGCCCACATTCCGGGGCTCAAGGTCGTCGCTCCGGGCACACCGTACGATGCGAAGGGGCTGCTCAAGAGCGCCATTCGCGACGACAATCCGGTGATGTTTCTCGAGGGCGAGATGCTCTACAACGTTAAGGGCGAGGTACCCGAGGGCGAGTACACCATTCCGCTCGGCAAGGCCCAGGTAAAGCGCGAGGGCGATCACGTTACGATCATCTCGTACGGCAAGATGATCAACGTCGCCAACCAGGCGGCCGACACACTCGCGAAGGATGGCATTCGCGCGGAAGTGATCGATCTGCTCACACTGCGCCCGATCGACACGGAGACGATCATCGCCTCGGTGAAAAAGACGAATCGTGCGGTCGTCGTCGAAGAGGGATGGGAGATCTGCGGAATGGGAGCGCAGATCGTGGACTATGTGCAGCGCGACTGCTTCGACGATCTGGATGCGCCGGTGTTGCGCGTGCATCAGGTCGACGTGCCGATGCCGTACGCAAAGAATCTCGAGCGCGCAGCGAAGCCCGACGCGCAGAAGACCGTCGCCGCTGTGCGGCAAGTACTCTACCTCGACTAGCCGCTTCGTCATGTAAGGGAGGATGTGATGGCAACGAAGGTGACGATGGAGGCGCTTTCTCCGACGATGGAGGAGGGACGCCTCGTGAAGTGGCTGAAGAACGAGGGCGACACAGTGGTCAAGGGCGATCTCCTCGCGGAAGTGGAGACCGACAAAGCCGTGATGGAGCTGACCGCGCGCGGCGATGGTGTGCTCCGCGCGAGGCTCGCGGCGGAGGGTGATACGCGCCCGGTGGGCGAGCTGCTCGCGATCATCGCGGCGAAGGACGAGGACATCGAGGCGCTGTTGGCGAAGGCGCCGGCGGCGGCGGCTCCCGCGGCGGCTGCTGCTCCCGTGGTGGCTGCGGCTCCTGCTGCGGCTCCTGCTGCGGCTCCAACCGCGCCCGTAGCGCCGCCCGCGCCTCAGGCGCCTGCTGCGCCCGCGACATCCCCCGCACCGGCGGCCGAGAATGGCGAGCGGGCGCGCTCGTCGCCACTCGCTCGCCGACTCGCGAGCGAGCGCGGCATCGACGTCGCCGCGATGCACGGCAGCGGCCCCGGCGGCCGCGTCATCCGACGCGACATCGAAGCCGCCGCGAGCAAGGAGCTTGCGCCGGATGCGAATCGCCTCGACCCCTCGGTCACGCCCGCCGGGCGCGCAGCACCATCCGCTCCGCGCAGCAGTGCCGCCGGTGACTTCGAGGACGTTCCGCTCACGCTCATTCGCAAGACCATCGCGCGACGGCTCTCGGAGTCCAACGGCCCGATCCCGACGTTCTTCCTCACCGCCGACTTCGATCTCACCTCCGTCCGCGAGCTGCGTACGCGCATGATCGCGCTCGGCGACGAGTTCAAGATTTCCTACAACGACATTCTCCTCAAGGCGATCGCGACCGCGCTCAGCCAGCATCCCGAAGTGAACGCGCACTGGCTCGGCGACTCGATTCGCCGCCACAATCGCGTGCACCTCGGCATGGCCGTCGCAGTCGAGGATGGGCTCATCACGCCCATCATCGCCGACGCGGACAAAAAGCGCATCAGCGAGATCGCCCGCGACTCACGCGAGCTCGCGAAGCGCGCGCGCGAACGCAAGCTCGCCCCCGAGGAGTACACGGGCGCCACCGCCACGGTTTCCAACCTCGGCATGTTCGGCATCGACGAGTTCACCGCGATCATCAATCCACCAGAGGTCGCGATCTTCGCGATCGGCGCTGTCGGCGAGGTTCCGGTCGCAATCGACGGCACGGTCGCCGTTCGCACTCGCGTGCGCATCACGATGAGCTGCGACCACCGCGCGGTGGACGGCGCGACCGGTGCCCGCTTCATGCAGACGCTTCGGCGCCTGATCGAAAATCCTCTCATGCTCGTGTTCTGAGCAGATGACCGCCTTCACTACAGGATCGAACTGACAATGGCTTCCTTCGACGTGATCTTCCTTGGCGGCGGTCCCGCCGGATACGTGGGCGCGATTCGCGCCGCTCAGCTCGGCCTCACCGTTGGCGTCGTCGAGCGCGAAGGACTCGGTGGCACCTGCGTGCTGTGGGGATGCATCCCCGCGAAGGCGCTGCTCGAGAGCGCTGCCGTGGCGCACCGCACGCGCGAGGCGAAGGGCTTCGGTGTCAACGTCGGCGAGATCACGACCGACTACGGCGTCGCGATGAAGCGCTCGCGCGCCGTGAGCACGCAGAACTCCAAGGG
>JBDTXL010000116.1:0-1638 GCA_040006195.1 Gemmatimonadota bacterium
CCTGGAATCGCCATTCCCTTCTACCTCGCCCACCCCCGACTCATGCGACTCGAGCTTGCTCAGATGCATTCGGTGGAAGGTGGATCGCCCGCGTCGTGCATGGCGATCATGAGGCACGAGGCAGGGCACGCGATTCAGCACGCCCATCGCCTCCATCGCCGCGCTCCGTGGCGCGCGCTTTTCGGCGCATCGGGCGCGCCATACCCCGATCGGTACCGTCCTCGCCGGCGCAGCAGGCGATTCGTTCGGCACCTTCCAGCCTGGTACGCACAGAGCCACCCAGACGAAGATTTCGCGGAGACCTTCGCCGTCTGGCTGCGCCCCGGCTCACGCTGGCGCGCGCGCTACGGCAAGTGGCCGGTCGCGCTCGAGAAGCTCGAGTACGTCGACGCCCTCATGCACGATCTCGCGAACGTGCGGCCGCCCGTCACCTCGCGCGCGCGTCCCCACTCCCTCGCGCAGACTTCGCTCACGCTCGGCGAACACTATCGCGAACGGCAGCGCGCGCACCGTGACGCGCCGCCGGGATGGCTCACGTTGTGAAACGTCCGCCTCGCCGTAACAAGCTGCGCGTCATCGCGCTGACGCATCCCGACCACGTTCCGCCCGACACGCTGGAGGGGACGTCGGACAAGGAAGCGCTCGCATGGCGCGCCGAATTCGATGTCGTCAACGGCCTTCGCGAGCTCGGCCACGAAGTCCACGCGCTCGGAGCGCAGGAGGATCTGCAGCCAATCCGCGACGCGGTCACCGAGATGAAGCCGCACGTCGTCTTCAATCTCCTCGAGGAATTTCAGTGGAACGCCACCTTCGATCACAACATCGTGGCGTACCTCGAGCTCCTCGGCGTTCCGTACACGGGTTGCAATCCGCGCGGGCTCGTGCTGTCGCGCGGCAAGGCGCTCTCGAAGAAGCTCCTCGCGTACCATGATGTGCCGGTGCCGTCGTTCGAGGTGTTTCCACTCGGCCGCAAGGTGCAGCGCCCCGCGGGGCTCGAGTTCCCACTCTTCGTGAAGAGCCTCACGGAGCACGCCTCGATCGGCATCGCGCGCGCATCGCTCGTAAACGATGACGACGAGTTGCGCGAGCGAGTCGAGTTCATTCACGAGCACGTCGGCACCGATGCGATCGCCGAGCAGTTCATTCCGGGACGCGAGCTGTACGTGAGCGTCGTCGGCAACTCGAGGCTCCGCGCATTCCCCGCGTGGGAGCTCGTGATCGACGATCAGGATGCGAACGAGCCGCTGATCGCGACGGCGAAGGTGAAGCACGACCTCGACTACCAGGCGAAGAAGGGTGTGAAGATTCGCGCGGCCGAGGGGCTGTCGAAGGCACTGACCGCGCATCTGGGATGGATGAGCAAGCGCATCTATCGCGTGCTCGAGCTCTCGGGGTACGCACGCATCGACTACCGGCTCGACGCGAGCGGCGGTCTCTATTTTCTGGATGCGAATCCGAATCCGGACATCTGCGAGAGCGAGGAGTTCGCCTCGGCCGCGCGCTACGACGGGGTGGAATACCCGGAGTTGCTGCAGCGAATCGTGCGTCTTGGAATTGGTGCGCGTCCCCTGTCGGCGGCCGGCTAGCTCACGACCGCCGAGGGACGATCAGGCGGCGCGCTGATAAGCCGCGCGCCAC
>JBDTXL010000117.1:0-1884 GCA_040006195.1 Gemmatimonadota bacterium
CTCAGCACTCCGAAGCGTCCGAAGCAGCTTCTCCCGCTGATCACCGACACGCCGCTGCTCGCGGACACGGTCGCTCGTCTCGCCGAGGTCGTGCCGGCGGAGCGCACGCTCGTCGTGACGAATGCGTCGCTCGCCGCCGCCGTGCGCGAGCTGCTGCCGGCGCTTCCCGCGGAGAACGTGATCGCCGAGCCGCGCGCGGCAGGTACTGCGCCCGCGCTCGCGTGGGCTGCGGCCGCGGTCGCCCGTCGCGGCCGCGCCGAGGATGTGATTCTCAACGTCCACGCGGACTGGGCGATCGGCGACAGCGTGGAGTTTCGCGCCACGCTCGCGCGCGCGGCCGTGGTTGCGGAGCGTGAACAAAGTCTCGTGACGGTTGGCATCGTGCCGACGCGTCCCGACCCCGGCTTTGGCTACATCGAGCCCGGCGAGGCGATTGGCGGTGCAGACGCCGAGGGCGCGCGCCGCGTGGCGCGCTTTGCGGAGAAGCCGAGCCGCGACATGGCGGCGAAAATGGTGGCCGATGGCTTTCTCTGGAACTCGGGGATCTTCGTCTGGCGCGTCGATGTCTTTCTCGCCGAGGTGCGCGCGCACACGCCGGAGGTCGCCCCGGCGCTCGCGCTTGCGGAGTCCGGCGATCTCGCAGGCTTCTTCGCGAGCGTGAAGTCGATCTCGGTGGATGAAGGGGTGCTCGAGCGGAGCTCGCGCGTGCTGGTGCTTCCCGGCGACTTCGGGTGGGACGATGTTGGCACCTGGGCGGCGCTGCATCGCGTGCGCGCGCGCGACGGCGCAGGGAACGCCACGTACGGCGACGTGCACTGTGTGTTTGCGACGAACAACGTGGTGCACGCGGAAGCGGGATCGGTGGTGCTGTACGGTGTCGATGATCTCGTCGTGGTCACGCGCGACGGGATGACGCTGGTGACGACGAAGGATCGCGCCGCGGAGCTCAAGATGCTGCTCGATGCCCTGCCCGCTCACGTGCGCGATCGCCCGTGACCGATCTGCATCTGTACGACGATGCGCTCGCGCGGAGCTTTGAGCCGTTCGCACTCACGCGCCCGTTCGGTGAGATGCGCGCGGGGATCGCACTCGGCCGCGCGCGATGGGAGCGCGCGCTGAATGCGACGGCCTCGGGCTTCATCGGTGCCGAGCATCTGCGCGATTTCGAGGAGGCGGGTGCGCCGGCTGCATCGGGCGAGCTCCGTGCCGGATCGATCGTCGCGAACAGTCGCTGCATCGTCCCGCTGGGGTGGAGCGCGCAGGATGCGGACGTGTGGACGTGCGACGGGGCCGTAGCCGCCGTGCGCATCGCGAGCGCGATCGGCGCACCGGAGCTCGCAGACGGGGCTCGCGCGCTTGAGACGCTGCGTGGTGCGGGGACGCGCGTCGTCGATATCCCGGGACGCTGGGTGGGCGCGGTGTGGGAGCTCATTACGCAGCTGGTCCCGCAGCTCCGCGAGGACATCGACGCAATGGGACCGCATCTCACCTGCGCGCTGCCCGCGGGCGCAATCGTGATCGGAAGCGGACGAGTGTGCGTCGAGAAGGGTGCGACGGTCGAGCCGCAGGTGGTATTCGACGTGACGAATGGGCCGATTCTCGTGCGGCGCGGCGCCAACGTGCGTGCGTTCACGCGGCTCGTGGGTCCGTGCGCCGTGCTCGAGAATGCGAGCGTCCTCGGCGACCGCGTATACGGTTGCTCGATCGGCGAGTTCAGCGTCATTCGCGGCGAGATTTCCGAGACGATCGTCCTCGGCCACGCCAACAAGGGGCACGATGGCTTCGTCGGCCATTCGTACCTCGGGCGCTGGGTGAACCTCGGCGCCGGCACGATCACGAGCAATCTCAAGAACACGTACGGCTCGGTGCAGCTGTGGACGCCCG
>JBDTXL010000118.1:0-3956 GCA_040006195.1 Gemmatimonadota bacterium
CTTCATCCGGTTCTGGACATCGGGAAGGATCCACGGCTTGATCTTCATGTCGAAGTCGGGACCGAAGTGCACGAGCGTCACTCGCGCACCCGCACGCCACAGATCGAGCGCCGCCTCGGCCGCCGAATTCCCGCCGCCGACCACGACCGCATCCTGATCGAACGCCTCGTGTCCTTCCTTGTAGATGTGCGCCACGTGCTCGAGTGTCTCGCCCGGCACGCCGAGCCGGTTGGGCGATCCGAAGTAGCCGGTGGCGATGACCACGAAGCGCGCGCGCGTCGTGCGAATGTCTCCGCCGCGCCGCAGCGAGTGGACGACGAAGTCGCCGCTCGCTCCCGTGATCTCGGTGACTTTCTCGAATTGGCGAACGGGGATGCCGAAGTAGCTCACCGCCGAGCGATAGTAGGCGAGAGCGTCGCGCCGCCCGGGCTTGTCGCCGCCGATGATGAACGGCAGCCCGCCGATCGCCAGCTTCTCGGCCGTCGAGAAGAAGTTCACGTAGGTCGGGTATGCCGTGATCGTGCTGGTAACCGAGCCGCCGTCGAAGACGACGCAGCTGAGCCCCGCGCGCAGCACCGAGATCGCAGCGGCGAGCCCGCACGGGCCCGCGCCCACAATGGCGACATCCACGACAACGTGTACCGACTCCTCGACCACCACCGCCATCAGTCGACTCCGATGATCTGATCGCGATGCGTGCCCACGCTCACGTACGAAATCGGCGTGTCGGCGAGCTCGCGGATGCGATCGAGATATTTGCGCGCGGCCGCTGGCAGCTCGCCCAGCTTGCGTGCGGAAGCCGTGCTCGTTTTCCAGCCGTCGTACCATTCGTACACGGGCACCGCCGTGTCGAGCAGCAGGAGATCGCCGGGGAATTCCTCGTGCACTTCCTCGCCGACTTTGTAGCCGGTACAGATCGCGACACGATCGAGCGTGTCGAGCACATCCAACTTCGTCACCGCGAGCCCCGTGAGGCCGTTCACACGCGCGGCGTAGCGCACGACGACCGCATCGAACCAGCCGCAGCGCCGCGCGCGACCCGTCGTCGCACCGTATTCGTTGCCGAGCTTCCGAACCTCGCTCGCGAGCGGCTCGTCGAGCTCCGTCGGCAGCGGCCCGTTGCCGACGCGCGTCGTATATGCCTTGACGACGCCGAGGATCGCGTCGAGCGCGGTGGGCGCGATGCCGGTGCCAGTTGATGCGCCGCCGCTCGTCGTGCTGCTCGACGTCACGTAGGGATAGGTGCCGTGATCCACATCGAGCAGCGATCCCTGCGCGCCTTCGAGAAGGATCGCCGCGCCGGACTTGTTCGCGCGATACATCGAGAGCCCGACGTCATCGGCCAGCGCGAGCAGCCGCGGCGCGAGGCCGGTGAGCAGCTGCAGCGTGTCGTCGACATTCGCCCGCGTGTCCGAGCCAAAGGCCACGAGCTGCGCATTCGCGTGCTCGATGCCGGCCTCGAGCAGCTCGCGCAGCCGGTCCGGATGACGAAGGTCGAGCACGCGCACGCCGCGGCGCGCGATCTTGTCCTCGTACGCGGGTCCGATGCCGCGCCCCGTCGTTCCAATCGCCTTGCTCGCCGCACTCTGCCCGTCGACCAGCTTGTGATACGGCAGCACGAGATGCGCGCGATCGCTCACATAGAGGCGCCCCTCGACATCGACTCCATCGCGGACGAGCTCGTCGATCTCGGTGAAGAGCGTCTCGGGATCGAGCACGACTCCGTTGCCGATCGCGCAGCGCACGCCCGGATGCAGAATGCCGCTCGGAATCTGATGGAGGACGAAAGCCCGGTCGCCGAACTTCACCGTGTGACCCGCATTCGCGCCGCCCTGGTAGCGGACGACCCAGTCAGCGCGCTCGGCGATCACGTCCACGAGCTTTCCCTTCCCTTCGTCGCCCCATTGCGCGCCGACGACGACGAGAGTGCGAATCGATGTGCTGAACATGCGTGCTCGGAGTGCGTGAGCGGGGGGCGCGGACGTGCTCGCCGGCGCGGGAGGTTACCCCGAAAGCTAACGCGGGCTGGCGGCTATCGCACCCGCGAGCATTGCCGCAACCGCTTCGGCGCCGCTGCCCGAGAGGTGCGCGAGATCGTCGCCCCGCGTGTGGATGCGGCTCACCGTGCGCCAGCCGCCCTTGCTGATGTTCACGACCTCCCAGCCGGCCTGCTGGAGCGCGACGCCATCCATGAGCACGCCAGGAACGAGCTTGGCCGGCGACGGCCACGCGGCGCCGAGCAGCGCGACCAGCGAGCTCGGGAGCCGGCCGCTGTAGATGAGGCGAGCGTCGCCCGTGTCATCGATCCCGTCCACGTTGATCGCCGTCGCGCGCGGTGCCTCGCGCGCCCACGCGCGCGCGCCCGCGAGGCCGAGCTCCTCGGCGCTCGTCAGCACCACGCCGATCTCGATGTCTCGCGGCAGCAGCTCAGCGGCACGCAGCACCGTCGCGAGGCCCGACGCGTCATCGAGCGCGCCCGGCGATCGCGCGCCAACGATGCTCGCCATCACCGGCAGCGCGAGCAACACCGACATCGCCGCGAGCGTGAACCAGACGAAGGCAGGGATCGGCACCACCAGTTGCGCGACGGCCACTCCCATCGCCACACCAAGGAAAATCATCGACGCGATGATCGCGAGCGCGCGTGCGACGATCGGAATCGGTTGGCTCTTCGAGTCGAGGTGCGCAACGAGCCAGAGCGATGGAGCGCCGCGCGTCGCCACCAGATTCGTGCTCCGCGCGCGAGCGAATGGGAGATCCAGCACGCCATGGCGCCCAAGCCATGAGCCGATCACGCTCAGCGCGATCGCGCCACCTATTAGAATTCCGAGCGCGCGCGAGCCCGACCCCGAGGCGCCCTCGCGAGCGGCAGCGAGGGCGAGCAGCGCGATGCCGACGCCGAACAGCGGCGTCCCCCACCGTCCGACGAAGGTCGAGTACTCGAACGCGCGCTCACTCACCTCGAACCCCGCCGTGCGCAACACACTCGCGCAATAGCCGCGCGCGCTACCCTCCGCAGCTCCGCCCGCCGGCCGCGGCGCGGCGGCTATCGCCTCGAGATGGTCGCGCGCCGCGCTCACGAGCTACGCGACGCGCGCGAGCCCTGCGGCGCCGAGCAGCGTGGAGACGCGCTCGCGCTCGGCGGCGCCGAGCGGGCGCAGTGGTGCGCGCGGAGCACCGCCGGTGAGCCCGACCAGATCCATCGCCACCTTTATCCCTGGCGGTCCGAGCTCGGCAACGATGTCACGCGCGAGCGGACGCACGCGCGCCTGGATCTCGCTGGCGGTGACGCCGTCGCCGCGCGCGATCGCGTCCATGAGATCGAAGATGATCGGCGCCGCGAAGAGCGCGACCGCGAGCATCCCGCCGCGTGCGCCGTAGCCGATGGCGTCGAGCAGCGTGCCGGCGTGGCCGGTGAGCACGGTGAATGTGTCGCTCTGCGCATCGATATACGCACGAAGCTGCGTCATGTCGCCGGTCGAGTCCTTGATCCCCGCGATGTTGGGGTGGTCGGCGAGCGCGTGCACGAGCTTCGAGCCGAGCTGCAGGTGGGTGAACTTCGGAATGTTGTAGAGCAGCACCGGCACGGGACTCTCGTCCGCGACGCGCGAATAGTGCGCCCATAGCGCGTCGTCCGTCATCGCCGCGCCGAAGTAGTGTGGAGGAACGACGAGCACCGCGTCGGCGCCGCGCTCCGCTGCATCCTTCGTGCGCCTCACACACTCGCGCGTCGACTCGGAGCCCGTTCCAACCAGCAGCCAGCGGTCGTCGGGGACCAGCGGGCGCGCGATCTCGGTGAGACGCAGGCGCTCGTCCTCGTCGAGGAGCGCGGCCTCGCCCGTGGTGCCGGCGACGAGCACACCGGCGAGACCGGCTGCGATGTGCGCGCGGATGTTCGCGCGGAACGCGCCGGCGGCGAGATCACCACTTCCGTCGTCGAACGTCGTAACGACGGG
>JBDTXL010000119.1:0-2655 GCA_040006195.1 Gemmatimonadota bacterium
GAGAGACCGTCTCGCGCGCGATGCGCGACTTCCAGGACCGCGGACTGATCGAGGTCGAGCGGCGCCAGATCTCCGTAGCCAATCGCGAAGGGCTCGAAGCGCTGGCGCGAGTCAAAGTCTGAGCAGCTGAGCGCCGCATGACGCTCACGCTCACGTTTTGGGGAACGCGCGGCTCCGTGCCCGCGCCGGGCGCGTCGACCGCGTACTTCGGCGGCAACACGCCGTGCGTCGAGCTCCGCACGGGCACCAACGCGCTGCTCATCCTCGACGCGGGCACCGGCATCCGACACCTCGGGCGCTCACTCCTCGAGCGCGCCAACGGCAAGCCGATCGTTGCCGACATCATTTTCAGTCACGCGCACTGGGATCACATCCAGGGAATCCCGTTCTTCGCGCCGCTCTACGCGGCGGGGCACGAGTTCACTTTTCGGAGCGCGCCGGGTGCGCTCGTCGGTCTCGAGGAGGCACTTCGCACGCAGATGAGCGCCGCGGTCTTCCCCGTGACGTTCGATGGGTTTCAGGCGCAAGTCCGCTTTCGGGCCCTCAACGAGGTGGAGCGCGGTGATGGCTACGCCCTGAAGACAGTTGCGCTGCGGCATCCGGGGGGCGCCACCGGCTACCGCATAAGCGACGGTAACTCGGGCGCCCCTGCACTCGTCTACATTTCGGATAACGAGCTCGGCCACCATGACGGGTACAGCTCCGGTCCGGGGTGGCGCGATGAGCTCGTGAGCTTCGCGCGCGATGCGTCACTGCTCGTGCACGATGCGATGTATACGGCCGACGAGTATGAGCGGCATCGCGGGTGGGGACACTCGCGGTACGAAGACGTCGTGGACCTCGCGCTCGACGCGGGAGTGCAACGGCTGGTGCTGTACCACCACCATCCGGAACGCTCCGACGCAGCGGTGAGCGAGCAGATTGCAGCATGCCAGAAGCGCGCGAGCGACAGGGGCGCGCGCCTCGAAATACTTGCTGCCGCGGAGGGGACGACGCTCAACGTGTAGCCGGGAGTCAGGATGCGACGCCGAGGTTCGAACACTATTCTCGTCACGCTGATCGTCGCGGCATTCGTCGCGACCACGTCGCACGTGAATGCGCAGCAGCACGAATCGTGGCCGCTGGTTGGCGCGCTTCCGTTCGCGAACAGTGTGATTGGCGACGAGCACGTCGCGCTCAATCCGCTCACGAGCGGCGTTCCCGAGCTCCTCCTCATCGAGCTCTCGCGCAATCCCGCCATTCGCACCGTCGAGCCGCAGCGCTTGCGCCGGGTGCTCACCTCACAGAAGCTCGACGGTCAAGGCCGCCTCGATGACGAATCCGCCTCGCACGTAGGCCGCATCCTCGGCGCTCAGTGGGTGATTCGCGGCGCGTTCACCGGCGATGGTCACGGCACGATTCGCATCGCCGCGTACATGGTCGACGTCGCGACGGGACAGGTCGAGCATACGGCGAACGCCGAGGGAAAGCAGGCGAATCTCGCCTCACTCATCGGCCAGATCTCGGAGCATCTCGGCCACGACATGCATCTCGCCGATCTGCCGAAGGACGGCAAACGCGCGCGTGAGCTGACGCAGAAGGCGTCGTATCAGACGACGCTGATGTTTGCGCGGGCGATCGAAGCCCGTGATTCGGGGCGCGTGCAGCAGGCGATCACCATGCTACAGCAGCTGCTCGCCGACTCCCCCGAGTACGAGCCCGCGCAGCACGAGCTCACGCGTCTGCACTCGGATCGCGGCCGGTAACGAAGCGTCATCTGGACAACGGACGCTGTTGATGCGAGCTTGAATCATCGCTTGCTCGTTTCTCATTCCAGGACTTTGATGCGCGTCATCAAGCTCGCAACGTTCGCCGCGGCCGTCGCAGTGACTGTCGCTGCGGTTGCATGCAAGGGAAGCGGTGACACCACGGTAAAGAGCGTCGACACCGTCGTCACCACGACCAAGGTTCGCGACACCACGGTCGTCAAGGCCGACACGACCGTCCACGTCGACACCGTGAAGAACACGCACCACGTGTCGGACGCGAAAAAGCCGTAACCTCGCGGGCTTCTCCTGCATGCAGAGAAGACTGCCGATACGTAGAGGCAGTCTTCTTTTGCATCCGGTCAGCCAGCTCCCGCCGGGCGCCCGAGCCCGACGAGAAACGCGCACACGAGCGTGATCACGAACGCGATGGCCACTCCCAGAATCGCCGTGTTACTCGAATGCCAATTCGAGTCCAGCACGCCGATTGCGGCAAAGTAGAGCGCCGGGAGCAGACATACCGCAATCGATGCGGCGAGCGGCCGGAGCGAGCCTCCCCGCACCGCCTGGATGCCCGCGAGCGGATACAGGATCACGTAGGACCACCAGTAGGGGAGCTGCAGGCCATTCATGCTGGTCACCGCCGCCAACGCGTGACCACCGAACATGAGGATGCCGCCGAGAACGACGAACAGCACGAAGGAGATTCCGGTTCGCATCGCGACTCCTGTGGCGTGAGACTCTCGTGCAGCGCGGCCGCGAGCGCGTATCAGCTGCCGACGGCGATCCGCGTTCCCGTCTTCGAAATCACCTTGCCGCTCGCATCCATCGCGTCGACCGGCCAGTTGATGGCGATCGTGCTGTCGCTGGCGGAGAACATCGCCATCTTCTGCTGCGCCGTGTTGCCGAT
>JBDTXL010000120.1:0-1806 GCA_040006195.1 Gemmatimonadota bacterium
GGCCGGAGGTGATGGCGTCGGCGCATGACTTCGCGCGCCGCCTCCTCCGAATCCTGCAGATTGCCCACGTCCGACCCCTGCACGAGTACCCCGTCGATTCCCATCCGTGCGTGCGTCACGCGGCGCATGTCCGAATGGAAGGGGCCGATCGCCTGACGGTCGAGCGAGATGCCGAAGGTGCTCCCCTGCTTCTTCAGCACGCCAATCACTCGGAAGGGAAGCCCCTCGAGCCGAATCTCCTTGCCCAGCGGATCGATGTTCGGGAAGTAGGTGTCGGCCGTCTCGCTGCCGAGCACGACGACGGGCTGGCCGATCTGCTCTTCCTGCTCGGTGAAGACGCGTCCGCGCTCGACCTCGAGATTCTTGATCAGAAAGTATTCGGCCGACACCGCTGCGACCATCGCCTGCGGACCGCTATTCCGGTATTGCGATGCCGGCGTCGCGTAACGCATGTCCTGAATGGCCCAGTGCGCACCGGTCGGCAGCGCCTCTCGAATAGCGTCTGCATCCTCGGACGTAATCACGGGACGCCGCTGCCACTCGCGCCACGTCGCCTCGGTCACGTTCCCGTTCTGAAAGTTCGGGAAGCGGCGCAGCGTAAAGGTGTTCACGCCGAGGAATTTCGCGGCGAAATCTTCCTCGACGTATTTCGACATGCCGTTGACGATCGAAACGACGGCGATGAGGAACATCACCCCGATCGTCACGCCGAGCAGCGTGAAAAAGCTCTTGAGCTTTTGCACGCGAATCTGCGTGAGGGCGAGTCGGATGGCGTCGATGAGCGACATGAACGCTAGCCCCGGGCGTTGAGCGTCGCGAGAAACGTCTCGCGCGTATCGTCGGACGAGATGCGGCCGTCGCGCAGCACCACCACTCGGCGCGCATGCGCTGCGATATCCGGCTCGTGCGTCACCATGATCACCGTCTGTCCCGAAGACGCGAGCCCCTCGAACACGCGCATGATCTCTTCCGACGTCGTGGAGTCGAGGTTTCCAGTTGGCTCATCGGCGAGCAGGATCGCCGGCCGATTGACGAGCGCACGCGCGATCGCGACACGCTGTCGCTGTCCGCCGGAAAGCTCGTTCGGGCGGTGGTCTCTGCGATCGCCGAGCTGCACGCGCTCGAGCGCTTCCTTCGCACGCGCCTTCCGCTCCGCTGCGCTCACCCCGGCATACACGAGCGGCAGCTCCACATTCTGCTGAGCGGTTGCGCGCGGAAGCAGGTTGAACGTTTGAAAGACGAACCCGATCTCGCGATTGCGCACGCGCGCGAGCTCATCGTCGGCCATGCGCGAGACGAGCTCGCCATTGAGCCAGTACTCGCCAGCCGAAGGCGTATCGAGACAGCCAATGAGATTCATGAGCGTCGACTTTCCCGAGCCCGACGGACCCATGATGGCGACATACTCGTTGCGCCGAACCGCGAGCTCGACACCACGCAGCGCGTGCACGACCTCGCCGCCCATGTCGTAGTCTCGAGTGATCCCACGGGTGACGATCACCCAATCCGGCGACGGCGCCGCGCCCGGAGCGCCCGTGACCACCTGGCGCTCCGCTGTCGTGCTCATTGCAATCTGCTGCTCGATCAGAGTCACGCCTTCGCCTCCTTCTTCTTATCGTCCTTCTTCGCTTCCTTCACGGCCGTGCTGTCGTGCAGCGTGCGAATCGCCTGGTAGCTGCCGGCGACAACCGTCTCGCCCTCCTGCAGCCCGCTCAGCACCTCGAAGTATTCTTCGCCGGGGATACCGACCTTCACAGGGCGGAACGACACCTTGCTGTCCTTGCCGACCACGAACACGCCTTCGAC
>JBDTXL010000121.1:0-2145 GCA_040006195.1 Gemmatimonadota bacterium
CCATCACGTCGGCGTCTCGCCGCACGCGCCGTACACAGTCTCCGATCCGCTCTTCGCGCTCGTCGCCCGCTCCGGTCGCCGTTTAGCGATCCACATCGCCGAGTCGGATGCGGAGCATCGGTTCGTCACCGAGGGAGAAGGTCCGTTCGCCGATGGACACCGCGCGCGCGGCTTTCCCGTGGCGCCGCGCGCGACATCTCCGGTCGCGCTCCTCGCGAAGCTCGGCGTGCTCGACGCGCATCCGCTGCTCATCCACTGCGTTCGTGTGAGCGACGCCGACATCGATGCGATAGCGCGGAGCGGAAGTACCGTCGCCCACTGTCCGATCTCTAACGCGAAGCTCGGCCACGGCATTTCGCCGCTGCTCGAGATGCTCGAAGCCGGCATCGCCGTCGGACTCGGCTCCGACTCGATGGCTGCGAACAACCGGATGCATCTTCTCGAAGAGTCGCGCATCGCGGTGCTCGCGCAGCGCGTGTGCGCATCGCGCGCGGACGCGCTCCCCGCCCCGCGCGCTCTCGAGCTCGCGACGCTGGGCGGCGCGCGGGCGCTTGGGCTCGCCGATTGCATCGGATCGCTCGAGGTGGGGAAGGAGGCAGATCTCGCCGCCTTCGATCTGTCCTCGCTCGCTGGCTCCGCCGATGCCGATCCGGAATCCGCGCTCGTCTTCGCGCTCGGAGCGGAGCCGGCGAAGTTCGTGTCGGTGGCCGGGACTCCAAAGGTGTGGAACTGGGAGCTGCTCCACGAAGATCTCGAGCTGCACCGTCGGGTTGTGGACATCGTGACGGGGCTGCGCGAGCACATCTAGCCGCTCACTGGTCCTTCGACCGGCTCAAAAGCTCTGGCGCGCCTTCCGCGTCCCCCGCTATTTTAGGTCGAGTCCCTCGTTTGTTCGCCGACGCCTCTGGGAAATCATGGCCGAGACCCCATCCGGACGCACGACCAAGATTTGGCGCGACGGTCAGTTCGTCGCCTGGGACGACGCGACCATCCACGTGATGAGTCACGCCGTTCACTACGCATCGAGCGTGTTCGAGGGCGTGCGGTGCTATGAGACGCCTGGCGGCCCGGCCGTGTTCCGCGTCGACGAGCATATGCGGCGGCTGCACGATTCGTGTCGCATCTACCGCATGCCTCTCATGCACGATCACGAAACGCTCGTGCAGGCGGCGATGGACACCGTCGCCGCCAACGAGCTGCGTCACTGCTATCTGCGCCCGATCGTCGTTCGGACGGGAGAGCAGATGGGTGTCTACGCCGCCGATGTGCCGGTAGAGACGTTCATCATCGCGTGGAACTGGGGCCGCTACCTCGGCGAGGACGCTCTCAGCCTCGGCGTCGATGTGTGTGTCTCGAGCTGGAGGCGTGCGGCGCCGGATACGATCCCGGGACTCGCGAAGGCGAGCGGCAACTATCTGAGCTCGCAGCTCACGAAGATGGAAGCGCGCCTCGATCGGTACGCGGAAGGCATCATGCTCGACAATACGGGGCACGTGTCGGAAGGAAGTGGGGAGAATCTGTTCGTCGTGAGAGACGGTGTGATCTTCACCGCCTCGCTCGGCGCCAGCATCCTCAAGGGGATTACGCGCGATTCCGTGATGGTGATCGCGCGCGACCTCGGCTATGAAGTGCGGGAGGAGTCCATCCCGCGGGAAATGCTCTACATTGCGGATGAGGCGTTCTTCTCGGGTACCGCCGCCGAGCTGACGCCGATTCGTTCCGTGGACCGCATTCAGGTCGGCGAGGGAAAGCCCGGGCCGATCACGCGCGCGATTCAGGAACAGTACCTGGGCATCTGCAGCGGCCAGATCGAGGACCGCTTCGGATGGCTGACTATGGTAAACGACACAGCGACGATTGCATGATGTCATGCTCCCGCGCTGAGTGATCAGGCGGGAGTTTTCGTATCGGCCGCGGAGGGTATTGTGGTCGTTGGATGTCTGGCACTAAATGCTTCGTTCGAGCCGCTGACCATGGTCCCCATGCGTCGGGCGCTTCGTCTCGTCCTCGATGGCAAGGCGGAGATCGTCGAGAGCGATCCTGGGCGGCTCGTCCGCTCGGAGCGCCTCACGCTCCCGCGCCCTGCGGTCATCAGGCTGATGAAGTTCATCCACGTGCCGAGGCGTTTCCGCCGGCAGGTGACGA
>JBDTXL010000122.1:0-8927 GCA_040006195.1 Gemmatimonadota bacterium
GCGCGTTGCTGACATCGCTCGAGGAGCATCTCGTGTCGCTGCCAGGCGTGACGCTCGCGCGCGTCGAGGTTCGCCCGACAGGTGAGATCGTTGGCATCCACCTGATGGTGGCCGCAGGTGTCGACACGGGCGCGCTCATCAGCACCGTCGATGAGACCCTCCGTACGACCTTCGACCTGAAAATCTCACCGGAGCAGATCTTCGTCGCGCACGTGAACGCGCGCTCCGAATCAGCCGCCTCGCGCCCCGCCGACGCCGGCGTGTTGTTCGAGCAGCGCCGCACGACCGGCGGAAGCATCCTCATGGCGGACGAAGGCGACACGCCGCGACTCGCACGTCGCGTGTACTTCGAGGACCTCGAGGTCCGACGCTCGCGCACGTCGGGGATCACCTGCAGAGTCTCGCTGCGCAAAGGCGCGCTTGTGCTGAGCGGTGAGGTGACGGGTGCGTCATCGGAGCGCTCGCGCGCCGAGCTCGCGTCGCGCGCGACGCTGGCGGCTCTGGGCGCCGCAGATGTTGCTGCGCAGACGGCGGCGATCGAGCACGTGCTCCTGGTCGATTCGCTCGAGCGCCGCTACGTCGTCGTCGCGGTCGCCGCGCGGCGCGGACGCGAGATCGTACCGCTCACGGGCGTGTGCGAAGTGCGCGAGGATGTCGAAACGGCAGCGGTGCTCGCAACGCTGTCGGCGACCAACCGGTGGCTCGCGCAGTACTGAAACCATCGCGCGGCTGTCGCGTAGAAAGACGCACTGTGATTACTTCCAGCTGTGTCCCCGTCGCGGAGCTCGAGATCGATGAGAGTGTCGTTCGCCACCGCCGCACCGCTCATTCTCGCCATTCCCGCATTCGCACGCTGTCAATCGCCCGGCCCCATCTCAATCGATTCCGCAGTGCGCATCTTCGCCGAGGCGAAGACCCTCTGTACCGCTCACGCGGGAAAGCTGTGGGGCGTCTCGCGCTGCGGGCCGATCATCTTCGTGGATGCGCCGAGCAGGTCGATCGTCGCGAGCGCCAGTGATACGAAGGGAGCGCTGACGGCGAAGGACGGAGCATTCATCGGCGTGCTTCCGGCCGATCAGAATGTCTCGAACACCGCGGTTGCGTGGAACGGCATCACGTGGACGCAGATGCTCTGCCCTCTGCCGAACGACGAGCGCCGGCGCGCGACGGTCATCGCGCATGAGGGTTGCTCCTCGATCGCTATGCGTCGGGGTGGCACGCACAGCTCCAGTCCGGTAAGGGAGTCGAGGCGATGCTCGCTCGCGCACTGCACGTTGCGGCCACCGCGAACGGCGAGCAGCTCGCGGCCCAGCGCGCCGCGCAGTACGATGGTGCCGCGCTGATGAAGCCGGACTGGAGCGCGCTCGTTGTGACGGCGCCATCGTCGACTTCGGGAAGCACCCTGAGCGGCGACGGCTGGACGCTCGAGCTCAAGGCTGGATGGACGATCGTCCCCGATACGCGGAGTGGCGACTACATGCTGGCAGCTTCCACCTGAGGGAACGACATGAAGAATCTCTTCGAGGCCGGCCGAGCCGAAGAAATGAAGTCGCGTATCGCCCGGCTGCGCTCGGACAGCGAGCGGCAGTGGGGGAAGATGAATCCCGCGCAGGCGATGGCGCACTGCGCCGGCGGAATCGAGATGGCGATGGGAGACTCGATTCCGCCACGAATTCTCATCGGCCGGATCATCGGCCGATTCATCAAGCCAAAGGCGCTCGGCGACGACGCACCGATGCGAAAGCATTCTCCGACCGTGCCCGTGCTCGTGATGCACGAATCCGATCGGGATCTGGAGCGGGAGAAAGTGCGAGTGACCGAGCTTATCGGTCGCTTCGTTGCCGCGGGTCCTGCGGGATGCACGAAGCATCCACACAGCTTCTTCGGGGAGATGAGGCCCGAGGAGTGGGCGATTCTCATGTACAAGCACCTCGACCATCACCTGCGGCAGTTCGGAGTCTGAGCCGTGACTCGGAGCAGACGGAGAGAGTAAATTCAGCTTCCCCACCTTCGCACTTTCTCCAGCCACCGTGCTTCATGCGCATCGCCATCGGTTCCGATCACGCAGGCTTTCATCACAAGGCCCGCATCATCGACATCCTCACCCGCTGGGGACACGAGGTGGAGGATTTCGGAACCAATTCGTCCGAGTCGGTCGACTATCCAAAGTACATCAGGCCGGTCGCGCTCGCGGTTGCCGCGGGCAATTACGAGCGAGGCATCGTGCTCGGCGGCTCCGGGAATGGCGAGGCGATCGTGGCGAATCGCGTTCCGTGTATTCGGTGCACGCTCTGCTGGAACGTGGAGTCCGCGCGGTATGCGCGACTGCACAACGATGCAAACGTGCTGTCCATCGGAGAAAGACTCGTGCCGGCGGAGGATCTCGAATCGATCCTCAAGGTGTGGATCGAGACGCCATTCGAGGGTGGGCGGCACCAGCGGAGAATCGACCAGATCGACGACGTGTGATTCAGTCTGGCCGGCTGCGTCCTAGTGCGACGTTGTCGCGCGTGGCCAGACGTTGTCCGTTGTGTCGTTGTCGGGGAAGCGGCCGTATGGATCGAGCTTGATTTGCTCGATCGCTCGCGCGCCGAAGTCGAGCGTCGCCTTGAAGGTCCGGCTTCCACCGAACCAGACATCGACCGGATAGGTGACGATCGCCGTGACGCTGTCGGTCATTCGGCTGTTCGCCATCTGTCTCACCGGTCTTCCTCGCGGCGCGAGCTTCACCTCGAGCACCACCGGCGACGGCATCTCGCCCCTCTGGCGCACCGTCACGGTGGTTCTGCTCCCCACCGTCGCGACCTTGTCGATCGATTCGTTGACCGCGTCGGTCGAGAAGAGCCAGTAGTACCAGAACCAGCCAAGATCCTTCTTCAGCGCGTTGCTCATGAAGAAGGCGTAGTCCCACGGCGAGGGATGTTTGAATTTCCACGTCGTCGCATATTCGCTCATGGCTTTCGTCACAGCAGAGTCGCCGACGATGCCGCCCAGCATCGAGAGCATTTGCGGCGCCTTGTCGTAGGCCTCGAAGCCATACAGCGGTCCGCCGAAGTTCTCGTTCCACATCAGCGGCGCCTCCCGCTCGTCGCCGCTCACCTCCCCGTACGATTGCCCGCGGCCGTCGAGGTTGCGCGGCTGGTGTTTCGCATCCTGGTCGGAAAGGATGTTCATGTACTGGTTGAAACCCTCGTCCATGAAGCCGTACCATGTCTCGTTGACGCCGACCATCATCGGCCACCACTGATGACCGGTCTCGTGGTCGGCGGCGCCCTGGGCGGACATGATGAGCTGCGGATACTCCATGCCTCCGTCCGGGCCATCGATGACGGTCAGGCCCGGATAGCTGTACGGCATCCAGAGCTTCGAGTAGAACTCGAGCGCGTGACGCACGGTCGCGCCGACCTCGGCGTAGCTGCTCGCGTGGCCCGCGAGATAGAACAGATTTATCGGGATTGCGCCTTTGCCCGGAATCCTCGCGCGCGTGGCATCCCAGACGTACTTGTTGGATGTTCCCCATGCGACATCGGAGACGCTGTCGGCGATGAAGTGCCAGACGAGTCGGTCGCCGGCGGCGGTGGCGAGGCCCGCGCCGCGATCTGCAATGCCAACGATGTTGCG
The DNA here is from genome assembly GCA_040006195.1 of Gemmatimonadota bacterium. Taxonomy (GTDB): domain Bacteria; phylum Gemmatimonadota; class Gemmatimonadetes; order Gemmatimonadales; family Gemmatimonadaceae; genus FEN-1250. Next base: position 3,622 of record JBDTXL010000122.1, read on the forward strand.
CGTCGAGTCGGAGTCGAGCACGCGCGACAGCCGCTCGCGCGTTCGCGCAGTGAGCACCTGCTCGGGATTCTGCAGAACGCCAGTCGAGCCGACGATCCAACCCGCGGGCACGTCGATGCGGACATCGAAGTGGCCGTAGTTGTTGTAGAACTCGGCCGCGCCGAGATACGGCTCGGTGTCCCAACCGCCGTCGCGCAGGTCGTCGAACACCGCGACGCGCGGATACCATTGAGCGATTTCGTAGAGCGTGTCGCCCCAGGTGCCCATGCGCAGCCCGCGCTCGCCTTCCACGTGCGGGACTCGGAAGCTCCACTCGATATCGATGCGCGCGGTGGACTTCGGTGCGACCGGAGTGAGGAGTCCAATGCACGCCGAGGTGAGGCCAAGCCCCGTGGCGCGCGGCGCGGTGAGAGACGCATCGGGCGGAGCGTCGGCGCGGTGAGATGGGCCGCATGCACCAGGTTCCGTTCTCAGCTCCGCGTCAGCCCCGTCGACGCTGAGCCGCCCGATCTTGATCCCCTCGGTGATGTCGGGAAGCTGCTGATCGCGCGGTACGTTGGGCGCGTAGATGTTCTGGTCGAGGCGCATCACGATCGTGCGCATCGCCGAGTCGCCGTTGTTGTGGATGACGATCGATTCTCGCCCCGTGAGCATCGATGTCGCGGGCTCGAGGCGCGCGTTGATCGTGTACTCGGTCCAAAGCTGCCAGTAGTTGCGACCGGGGCGTCCGGTGGAGTCGCGCGTGCCGGCGGCCATGGCGCGCCGAATAGTCTTCGTGAGCGGGATGTCGCGCCGAATCGCGCGCTGCGGCACGACGGGCTTCTGCGCGGCCACCGCTGGGGGAAGCATCATTGCGGTGGCGAGGGTCCCAGCCACGAGCGAGCTGCGCAGCATGACCGTCGGCGATGTTCGATTCATCTCGACGGAATGTTCTCGAGTGAGCCGGCGCTCGAATGCGAGGCCACCATCGCTTCGCTCGCATCCCACAATCTCTTCTGCGCGCTCACGTCGTACGACCGCGCCGAGCTGCGCGCGGCCTTGCTCTTCACGTAGTAGCCTCCCGTCACGGCCTCGACCTGCGGTGAGCTCGCGAGATACACCTGCGTCATCGCGCCCTGCGCCGGCGTCAACAGGAAAGGGGAGATCAGCGTGTACAGCAGCCACGGGATCTTCTTCAACATGTCCGTCGCAACCGCACCCGGGTGCAGGCAGTTCGCGGTGATTCCCGTCCCCGCGAGCCGAGCGGCGAGCTGGTAGGTGAACATCACGTTGGCGAGCTTCGACTTTCCGTACGTGCGAAAGCCGCCGAAGCTCTTCTCGCTCTGCAGATCGTCGAAATCGATCGGATTGTTCCGCTCCGCCACCGACGCGACGTTCACGATCCGCGACGGCGCACCTGCGCGCAGGAGCGGCACGAGCTCCCGCGTGAACAGAAACGATGCGAGATGGTTGACGGCAAAGATCTGTTCGTAACCATCTGTCGTAACGATTCTATTTTTATTTGCCACGCCGGCATTGTTCACCAGCACGTGTACCGCGCGATATCGCTTCCCGATCTCCGCTGCGGCATCACGCACCGCATCCAGCGACGCGAAGTCCGTGAGCACGACATCGAGTTTTGCATCCGGAACGGCATTCTCGATTTCCTCCACCGTGCGCGCGCTCTTCGCGGCATCGCGCGCGACGATGACCACTGTTGCACCCATCTTCGCGAGGGTGAGCGCGGTCTCCTTCCCGATCCCCGCTGTCGCGCCCGTCACCACGCACACCCGCCCGTCCATCGTCCCGCTCACGGGTGGCGCCCCGCGCGATGCGCCGGGTATGTTGCACGGCGACTCATCATCATAACAGGAAGCATGGACTCAACTTGAGTCGCCGCACCGAACTCGCACAACAGCCGCCACAGTGAACCCGCTCACCCGCCCGCTCGCACTCGCACTGCTCGTCGGTACGTTCCTCCTCGCCGGCGGCGCCGCCATGCATCCGATCCTTCACGGCGACGGCTCGATGGAGCTCGGAATGATCGGCTCAATGCCCATCTGGCGCACGATGCATCTCGTGATGCTCGGCGGCACCGGGCTGATCATAGTAGGAATCTGGGTGCGGCTCGTCGGCGCGCCGTCGAACAGCCAGACTACCAGCGCCGTCATCGCGGCGCTCGCCATCATCACCGTCGGCATCGCGCTCGACTCGCTCAACACCACGTTCATGGCCGGCCCCGCATGGCGCATGGCGGGCGCGCTCGCCGCCGGCGATACCGCGGTGACGAGACAGTTCGAGTTGATGCATCCCGTAGGTCTGATGTCGGCTCGCTTCGGCAATTACCTCATAGCGCTCGGCGCACTACTCCTCGGCGCGGCCGAGTGGCTGACGCGGGGACGGCCGAAGTGGCTGGCGGTGCTTGCGTGGATCGCGGCCGCGGGTGGCCTCGTCGGTGTGATCTTCTTCGATGAGGCGACCCCGGAAATGCTCGGCGCGGTATCGCTGTTGTGCGGTTGGCAGGTCGGCGCGGCGATCGTTGCTCTGAGGGCGCCGCGCGCTGCGGTCTAGGTCCGGTCGGCCGCCTGGCAGAGGCGATGGCCTGTTGACCGGCCCGTCCTCTTCGATGTAGTGTGTTGGACGTTGAAAAGACGGGGACGACCCCGTCATTTGATTGTGCGAATGGGGACGGCCCCACGTTGCGCTCGGAAACGAGTGATAGCGTGGGGCCTTTTGTAGTGCCATTGTGCTTCGACGATCGCATAAGCAGCGATCACGCGTACGTCCACGACTTATCCCGGATCATTCCGGATTCTGACTGTCCTTTCTGGAGTAATCGGAGCATGGAAAAACGCACTGCTGTACTCAACCCCGATTCGTGGCTTGTCTCGGCTGGCCGCTGCTCCGATCCAGGCGCTCCCTTAAACGTGCCGCTGATTCCGGCCTCCAACTTTAATCTCGGCAGTGGGCGTGACTACTCACGCGATGACGGCACTCCGACTTGGGAAGCACTCGAGGAGATCGTTGGTGGCCTGGAGTGTGGCAAGGCCGTGGCATTCGCTTCCGGAATGGCTGCAATTGCAGCTATCTTCGATCAGCTCCGGACAGGCGCATCTGTCGTTCTTCCCAATGACTGCTACCAAGGTGTTGCCGGACTCGCAGCCGTAGGCGCTGAACGAAAACGTTGGTCAGTTCAGCGGGTGGCGGTTGATGATACTGCCGGGTGGATTCGCTCCTGCAATATTGCTGATCTTATCTGGCTCGAATCGCCATCCAATCCACTTCTCACGGTAGCGGATCTGGAAGCTATCTGCGTGGCTCCGCGCAGGACCGGCGCGATTGTGGCAGTGGACAATACCTTTGCAACACCTCTCAATCAGCAGCCGCTCGACTTCGGTGCCACGGTGTCGCTGCAATCGGCCACCAAGTTCATTGGCGGCCACTCCGATCTACTCGCCGGTGTCGCGACGACGAGGGACGAGGCGTTGTGGCATTCTCTCCGAAAGTCGCGCGAGCTAAATGGCGCAACGCCTGGGACACTCGAGTGTTTCCTCGCCGTGCGAGGCGCACGAACACTTTCACTTCGCCTTCAACGCGCTCAGGAAACTGCTGCGCTTCTTGCAGAGCGCCTCGAGTCGCACCCACGGGTCACGCGTGTCCGGTATCCGGGCCTCAGCTCTCATCCCACTCACGAGATTGCCAAACGCGTACTCAAGGGATTTGGAACGATTATTTCGTTCGATGTTCACGGCGGAGCTGATGTCGCCGATGCCGTCTGCAGGGCGATCAAGCTCATTCATCATGCAACCAGCCTGGGAGCAGTGGAGTCCACGATGGAGCGAAGAGCTGCGATCCCGGGTCAGGGACACCTGCCGCCATCGCTCCTGCGACTCAGTGTTGGCATCGAGAACGCCAACGATCTCTGGATCGATCTCGAATCAGCGCTGCGCTCGGCTGCAGGGTGAGTTTCGAGAGGATACGCGTTGAATTGGGCTTATGAACGCGAGCTGCTACCGTCCGTTTGGATTTCAGCTAGTCCTTCAGAATTTCCTTCGCTGCATTGTACCCGCACGCGCCCATGACGCCGCCGCCCGGGTGCGTAGCCGCGCCGCAGAGGTACAGATTCTTGATCGGCGTCCGGTACTGCGCCCATCCCGGCAGCGGCCGCATGAATGCGAGGCTGCTCAGCGACATCGTCCCCTGCATGATGTTGCCGCCGGTGAGTCCGAAGCGCGACTCGATGTCGCGCGGTGAGAGCACCTGACGATTGATCACCGACTTCTTGAAGTTGGGCGCGTATTGGTTGAGGATGTCGAAGCAGCGGTCGGCGAACTTCTCCTTCGCCGCGTCGTACTGCTCCTGCGTCTCGGCGCCTTTCACGTTGTATGGGAAGTACTGGATGAACATCGACATGAGGTGCTGCCCTTCAGGCGCGACCGTCTTGTCGATGACGCTCGGGATCGTGCACTCGAGGATCGGGCTCTCCGCCGGCTTGCCATACTTCGCATCGTCGTACGCGCGCTCGATGTAGTCCATGTCGGGGGAGATGTGGATCGTGCCGCGATGCTGCGGCCCCGCCTGCGCTCCGGGCACCGAGGTGAAGTTCGGGAGCTCGCTGAGCGCGACGTTGATCTTGAGACTCGCGCTGGCGTAGTCGAGGCCCTTCACACCGGTGACGAAATCGACGGGGAGATCCTTCTCGTCGCAGAGCTTGAGGAAGGTGACGTTCGCATCGGCGCCCGATGCGACCTTGGCGGCGCGAATCTCGGTGCCGTCCTTGAGCACGACGCCGCTCGCGCGTCCGTCCTTCACGAGCACCTTTGCGACCTCTGCATTCGTCCGAATCTCAGCGCCCTTCGACTTTGCCGACCCGGCGATCGCGTTGGAAATCCCGCCCATGCCGCCGCGCACGTAACCCCACACGCCGCGCACGCCATTGCACTCACCCATCACGTGGTGGAACAGCACGTAGGCGGTGCCCGGCATCGACGGCGCGGCCATCGCGCCGATTACGGCGTCGGTTGCGAGCGTGACCTTGAGCTGCTCCGACTCGAACCAGCGATCGAGAATCGGCCGAGCCGCGCCGGTGAGGATCTCGATCGCCGTCGCGCCTTCGGGACCCATCTTCTTGAACTTCCAGGCCATCTTGCCCAGGTGCATCATGTCCGAGGGGCGCATGTTCCACGGGCTCGGCGGCGTCTGCATTAGCGTCGGCTCGATGAGATCGGCGCAGCGCTCGAGCATCGCCTCGTACTTCGGCAACGCATCCGCATCCTTCTTCGAGAACTTGGAGACTTCGCGATGCGTCATCTCCTTGTCGGGACCCA
>JBDTXL010000123.1:0-4255 GCA_040006195.1 Gemmatimonadota bacterium
TCGCCGATCACCGCGCGCGCGACCTTCGCGGTCTGGAGCTCCAAGAGCATCTGCCGCGAGAGGCGCCCCGCCTCCTTGTAGCGTGCAGAGTCGGTGGCGGTGAAATCGAGGCCCGAGAGCTTGCCACCGCTCGAGTCGCGCATCGCAGTCTCGCCGATCCGCGCCATCTCCCTGCGCTTCTGGCGGATGAGCTGGTTCGGCTGGGGATAATCCTTGAGCAGCTGCGCGGAGCTCATCGCGAGCACCGGAAATTTGGCGACGAACTGTTCGGCCGAGCGATCCTCGATCTTCCTGGGTGAGAGCTGGATCTCGATCCACTTGTCGACTCCCATCGCGCGCACACGCTCGGCGTCGCCCGGCCGCGCGCCGAAGGCGACGCGGTTGAGCGCCTGCTTCACCTGCTCGTCAGCGGTCTGCTCGCGCACACCCTGCGAGACTTCGCCGCTCGTTGAGGCGGTGGCGACGCGACCGGTTCCGGATTGTGCGGAGCTACAGGCGGCGAGCGCGAGCACGAGCAGAAGCGCCAGCGTTGCGGAGCGTGAGGTGGAACGCATTGTGTTCTCTCCAGCGAGTACACAGTAGACGCCTGGCGCATGTTCTCGTTAACACGGAACAACTCCGGCCACGCGCTAGTTTTCCTTGATGCCTCCTGCACGCCGCGGCCGACCTCCCGCCACTCCGGTTCCCGATCCCACGTGGGGCGACCGCGTCCGTGCGCTTCGGTATGTGCCGAAGCTCATCAAGCTGGTCTGGCATACGCACCCGCCGTACACCCTGATCATGACCGCGCTCCGCGTCGCGCGGGCATTCGTTCCGGTCGCGGGGCTCTGGATTGGTAAGCTCATCATCGATCGCGTCGTCGCACTGCGCGATACGCACGGATCGGCGACGCCGCTCTGGCATCTCGTTGCGGCCGAGATCGGCATCGTGTTCGGCGGCGATCTGCTCGGACGTGCCTCGTCGCTCGTCGAGAGCCTGCTCGGCGATCTCTTCTCGATTCACACGAGCATCCGCCTGATGGAGCACGCGGCGACGCTCGATCTTGCTCAGTTCGAGGATCCGAAGTTCTACGATCAGCTCGAGCGCGCGCGGCGGCAGACCGTTGGGCGTATCGGGCTTCTCTCGGAGCTCCTGACGATGGGGCAGGATACGCTGACGCTGCTCACGCTCGGCACCGCGCTCGCGGTGTACAGCCCGTGGCTGTTGCTGCTCCTCGCGGTGGCGGTCCTACCGAGCTTCCTCGGCGAGACGCACTTCGCGGGGCTCGAGTATTCGCTCCTGTTTCGGTACACGCCCGAGCGCAGGCAGCTCGACTATCTGCGCTATGTAGGAGCGAGTGATGTGACGGCGAAGGAAGTGCAGATGTTCGGGATCGCCGGGTGGATCGTCGACCGCTACCGCGTGCTCGCCAACAAGTTTTACGAGGACAACAAGCGGCTGTCGATCAAGAAGGGGATCCTGAGCAGTGCGCTTTCGATTTTCGGAACGCTCGGCTACTACGCGGCGTACGTCGTGATACTCGCGCGCACGATCGGTGGAACGATAACGATCGGATCGCTCACCTTTCTCGCTGCGTCGTTCGGCAGGAGCCGCGATATCGTGCAGCGGCTGCTCTCCAATGCGAGCGACATCTCGGAACAGAGTCTTTATCTCAAGGATCTCTTCGACTTCTTCGAGATGAAGCCGACGATCACGACGGCGAGCGGGAGCCAGTCCGTGCCGGGCGTGATCACGCAGGGGTTCGTGTTCGAGGACGTTGGCTTTCGCTATCCGGACAGCGAGCGATGGGCGGTGCGCCACATCAACTTCGCGCTCAAGCCCGGTGAGCGGATTGCGCTGGTAGGCGAGAACGGGGCAGGGAAGACCACGCTGACGAAGCTGCTGCCGCGATTGTACGACGCGACGGAAGGGCGCATTCTGCTCGAGGGGGTCGACATTCGCGAGTACGATCTCGCGCAGCTGCGCCGCACGGTTGGGGTGATCTTCCAGGACTTCGTGCGCTTCGACATGCGCTTCGACGAGAATATCGGCGTGGGCGAGATCGATCGCGTGCGCGGCTATCTCGATCATGTCGAGGGCGACGGAGCCGAGCCCGAGGTACCCGAGGAGCTCGTCGACGCAGCGGAGCAGTCACTGGCTGCGTCGCTCTTGCCGAGGTTCGAGGGTGGGTATCAGCAGATGCTCGGGCGGCGATTCGAGGGCGGTGTCGCGCTCTCGGGAGGCGAATGGCAGAAGATCGCGCTCGCACGCGCCTATCTTCGCGAGGCGCAGCTGCTGATTCTCGACGAGCCGACGGCCGCGCTCGATGCGCGCGCAGAGTACGAGGTCTTCATGAGATTTTCGGAGCTCGTCGCCGGCCGGATGGCGGTGCTGATCTCGCACCGTTTCTCGACGGTGCGGATGGCGGACCGGATCATCGTGCTCAAGAACGGCGGCATCGTGGAGGAGGGGACACACGACGATCTCGTCGCGAGGGGCGGGCTGTACGCGGAGCTGTTCACACTTCAGGCGGCGGGATACAGGTAGGCGCCGCCCGAGGCTACTCCTTAATGACGTACCCGCGTCCGCGAACCGTCTGAATGAGCGGGTTGTGCTTGTCCTCGTCCAGCTTCTTCCGGAGGTAGTTGATGTAGACGTCGACTACGTTGGTGAGCGGATCGACATCGTGCTTCCAGACGTGCTCGGAGATCATCTGCCGGGAGACTATTCGTCCCGAATTCCGCACGAGGTACTCGAGCAGCGCGTATTCCTTCTGTGTGAGCTCGATCACCTTCCCGCCGCGCTCGACCTTCCGCGATGCTGGATCGACCGAGAGATCGCGAATGCGCATGGTCGAGCTGCCGGCTGTGATGACGGAGCGCCGAAGCAGCGCCTTGACGCGCGCCAGTAGCTCCGCGTACTCGAACGGCTTCGCGAGATAGTCGTCGGCGCCCGCGTCGAGCCCGCTCACCTTGTCGTCGACCGTGACGCGCGCAGTCAGCATCAGCACCGGAAACTGATAGCCGCGCGCGCGAAGCTCGCGCGCCAACTCGTAGCCGTTCAGCTTCGGAAGGCCGACGTCCAGAATTGCGAGCGCAGGGGCGTCATCGAGCACTTTGTTGAGCCCGTCCTCGCCATCGGCAGCCGTGCGAACCGCATAGCCAGCGGTGCTGAGGATGCGAGGAAGCACGGCGAGGAGATCCGGATCGTCTTCGACCACGAGTACGGATTCAATGCTCGGACCGTCGGACATGAGTTCCAATGTTGTGGTAATTGCGCGAACGGACAGGATTAGCCGCTCTTGATCGATAGGTGTGGACAGCGTTTCTTTCAAGGGTGAGAGGAAATCAATTGAGGGACGGCATCGGTATGGGCGTCATTGCCGGAGCTGCGACGGCGGGCACCCTCATGGGTTTTGGGCACGCGCGCGGCGCCACCCTTCAGCCGTTGAACGCGATCGCCCACATGTTCGTCGGGAGCCGGGCATTCATGACGACGGGCTTCCAACCGGCCATCACCGGTGGTGCGCTCGTCATCCACTTCCTCTCGACGATCGCGTGGGGAGTGCTGCTCGCATGCATTGCAGTGCCGCTGACTGCTCGCGGACGTGCGATCGCACCCTTCGGCGTGGGCATTCTGGCATATCTCGTGGACCGTTTCGTAGCGCCGAATGCGCTGCGCCCCGGTTTCGAGGAGCTGCTGTCCAGTGGAGAAACGACCTTTGTCTACGTCGTTTTGGCCGCTGCACTCTCCGCCGGACTGTGGGCGCAGAGCCTCCGCGCACCGAGTGAAGCACTGTACGACTGACACGTTGTGTCGCGGAGTGCAACACCGGTGTCACTTGCAGGCAACAGTCGTTGATGTCCGCATCCTGCGCGACCGTGCGCCTTTACTATTGAGGTGTAGTACGAGTGAGAGCAGCGGAAAAGCTTCGGCCTCTCTCTTGCTTTCTCGATACACTGAGCCAACGGCTCGCGGACGTCTCAGCAACGTCCGGCGCACGACCATTTTTTCACAGGAGGGAAAATGGACTTCCTCGTCATGCTAGAGGAAGGTGTCGATCTGTCCCCTGTGCTCGCGCGGGTGGATTCGGTTCCCTCGGCGTTCTCCCAGGAGCGTTGCGACCGCGATGTCGTGACTCTCTACGGCGTTCCGAAAACCGAATCCCTTGCACTGGCGCTCGCAGCCGCGGTGGAAAGTCACCGCACCGGCGTGGGCCCTGGCACTTTCCGCCACCTCGGCCTTCTGGTCGGACGTGGAGCAGTCGGTGATGCGG
>JBDTXL010000124.1:0-6140 GCA_040006195.1 Gemmatimonadota bacterium
AGCTCGGCGAGGGCGATGCCGAGAAGCACGACGTGCGGCCCGAGGTCCATCGAGACCGCGGCGTGCTCCTTTGGCCACGATTTGATGACGATGTAGAGCGACACGCCGATCGCCACAACGAAGGAGCCGATCGCGAAGATCCAGCGCTTGACGCTCACGGCCGGCTCGTCAAGCTGCTACTCGCACTCCCAGCGCACGGTGATGGAGAGATCGGAGCCGTGCCGCTTCCCCGTTCCGATCTTCGAGAAGTGTCGCGCACTGAGCGAGCCGACGCGGCCGACCGGGTCGGTGATCGTCGCCGTGCCGTTGCCGTCGCCGTACGTCTGGCTGTGCACCACGAACTGGAGATTCGAGATGCGCGAGCCCGATCTCTTCCTCACGATTCCGCTCTTTACCGGAATCGTTCCCTCGGTCGGCCTGACGATCTCGAACGATACTTGCGCGTCACGTCCGAAGGCTTCGACCTTCGTCGTCGGCGAGCTGTTGTCGCCACCGAACGTGCACGTCGCGCGGCCGGTGAGCTTCCCGTCGAAGTTCTCTCTCCCCGTCACGGTCATCGAGACCGAGGTGCCGGCAGCGGCGCGAGAAAGCGCATTCGCCGATGCCGTCGCCGCAGAATCAGTGAGCGTGTCGACCTTCGGTGCGGGCTTCCTGTCCTTCGCGCAATCCGTCGCGAGCATCGCGACAAGCGGAAGTGCGAATCGAATCGTGCGGCGTATCACGGGGCTTCCTTGCGGGCGGGGATGGTGATGATCTCGACGCGATCCTTCTCGAGCAGCGGCACCGCGATGTGCATTCGGCGCGTGTCGATGCCGATGTCCGCTGGCGACGGAAGGTTGCGAATTGCAGAGCGCACGCTGCCGTCGCGGATGGAGACGGTGGAGTCGGCCCAGCTCGTGACGATGAGCCGCCGGTCCGCGAGGATCTCGACGCCATCGTTTTCCCCGGAACCATAGCCGATGATGAACGGCAGTGCGGTGCCGGGACGCCAGGCGAGAATCTGGGGCAGCTTGTCGTTCGCCACTATGATGAAGCGATTTCCTGTCTTGTCCCAGGTGATGCCGTTGGGCGAATGGAGCGAGTCGGTAGCGAGCGCGATCGTCGCCTTATGCGCCGCGTCGATGCGGAAGATCCGGTCGGAGCCCGCGACATGCGACATCGCGTCGCCTTTCAGACCGCTGTCCGTTATGTAGAGCGCGCCGTCGCCGCCAACGCAGATGTCGTTGAGGAAGAGCGCGTGGAACGGCGAGAAATCCACCGTCGCGACCGTTGCGCCCGTGCGCACGTTGAATGCGCGCACCGCGTCGATGTCGGCGACCCAGAGTGTGTCGCCGATCAGCGCGAGCCCCTTGGGCGAATTGAGCGTGACACCGTCGCGGCCGCCGGCGATTAGCATCAGCGAGTCGATCGTGCCATCCGGCTTCATGCGCGAGATGAAGCCGTTGTTCTTCCTGTTGTCGGTGGGGCTGCCGTTGATGTTGGAGACGTAGAAGACGTCGTTGGCGGAGTCGTAGCGCACCGACTCCGGCGTCTTGAAGCCGTTCGTCGTCGAGGCGCGGCCAGGGGCCGTGCTGTCGACGACGGGGCCCTTCGTCGCCGCGTTCGGCGCCTCCTTGTCGCGTCCGCACGCCGCCGCCGCGAGCACCATTGCCGCCGCAAGCGCCCGCCCCTGATTACCGCCGGCCATCATCTGCACCGATCCACCTGTCTGTAGTGTGTGAGGGAAGTAGCGGAGTCTTCGCACGCGAGTCAAGCTTCCAGCGATGCACCGATCGGCAGCGTAACTGAACTGGGTGTTCGATTCACGACGAACTCAGGACGAGTCAAATGAGATTCTCCCGCACCATCGCGTTGCTGGCTTTTGCGCTCCTGAGCACCGGCGCGTATGCACAGTCTACGCACTCGCGCGGCTATCTGTTCATCGTGGGCGGTGGCCCACAACCGCCGGAGCTGGTCCAGCGATTTTTCGATCTCGCGGGAGGGAAGAAGGGGAAGATCGTCGTGTTCGCGATGGCGAGCTCGGAGGGAAAGGCGAGCGGTGAGGAGAAGGCCGACGATCTTCGCAAGCTCGGCGCAGACGCCCACTCCTACTACATCAATGCCGATGAAGCGAACTCCGATTCCATGGCGACGAACATGAAGGGCGTGACGGGCGTATGGTTCGGAGGTGGCGATCAGGTGCTCCTCACCAAGGCGCTGCTCGGCACGCGGGTCGAGAAAGAGATCCATGATCTGTACGAGCACGGTGCGGTGATCGGAGGGACGTCGGCGGGGGCCGCGGTGATGGCGAATCCGATGCTCACGGGTGAGGAGCGGCATCCCGGCGGCGTGCGCCCGCCCGACGACACCACATCGCACTATATGACGATAGCGCGCGACAACATGGAGCTCATTCCGGGCTTCGGAATGATCAAGGGCGTGCTGATCGATCAGCACTTCACTCGCCGGCGCCGCCACAACCGCTTCATCAGCGCCGTGCTCGAGACGCCACCCCATCTCGGAGCCGGCATCGATGAGTCGACCGCGCTGATCGTGAACCCCGATGGACACTGGAACATACTTGGCGAGAGCGTCGTCTCGATCTATGACGCGAGGCACGCGACGATCACCAAAGCCGGCGCTCCGGCGCTCGGTGAATCCGGGCTGATTCTGAGCGTGCTGCCCTCGGGGAGCAGCTACTATCCTGTCACGGGGAAGGTCGTGCTGCCGCACTAGCTGGAGGGATGAGTACCTGCGATTGGAACAGCGACAAAAACGGAAGGTGCAACGGACAAAAAACGGAAAAAGCTGAAAGCTGTAATTGTCCGTTTTTTGTCCACTCCGTCCGTTCAATCGTTTTTAAATTGCCTTTGATCTTGCTACTCCGCGACTCGTCATCGCCACCCACTGACTAAACACTTCACCACAACGATGCCTACGACTTCCGATCCACTCGACACCCGCCGTTATCCCGTTGGCCGCTTCGTCGTTCCCGAGAAGATATCGCCCGAGGAAACGGCGAAGCACATCGAGGAAATCGCTGCTGCGCCGGCGGCATTGCGCGCGGCAGTGAAGGGGCTGAGTGAGGCGGAGCTCGACAAGCCCTATCGCGAGGGCGGCTGGACGATTCGGCAGGTGGTGCATCACGTCGCCGACAGCCACGTGAACGCCTATGTGCGAATGAAGCTCGCGCTCACGGAGGATGCGCCGATGATCTCGACCTACATGGAAGATCGGTGGGCAGAGCTGCCTGACTCGCGCGACGTGCCGGTGGAGACGTCGCTACGGCTGCTCGAGTCGGTGCAGGAGCGATGGGTCTCGATCATGCGGTCGATGACGGATGCGCAGTGGCATCGTGTGTACATGCATCCGGAGATGGGACGCTACCCGCTCGATCGCCAGGCCGCGCTGTATGCGTGGCACGGCAAGCATCACGTGGCGCACGTAAAGAGCGCCACGTGATGTAGTGGCGCGTTACGGAGCGCGCCTGGTGCCGCCGCGAATCAGACGAATGATGAAGATGAGCACAATCGCGCCGATGAAGGCGACGAAGATCGATCCTGCGAGTCCGCCCATCGGGGCGCCCGCTCCGAGCGCGCTGAAGAGCCAGCCGCCGAGGAACGCTCCGACGATTCCAATGACGATGTCGCCGATAATGCCATAACCGACGCCGCCTACAACGAGCGAGGCGAGCACGCCGGCGACGAGCCCGACGACGAGCCACCAGATCAGGGGTTGCATAATAGGTCTCTCCTCCAGGAGTTCGTGAATGATTTCACGAAATGGCAGAGGGCAACTCGCGTGCCTCTTTGTGTTTCGGGCGTTTTCCCACGCCTATCCCTGATGTGCCATCCCCATGGAGTGATAGCCTTTATCCACGTAGACGACTGTTCCCGTGATGCCGCTCGCGAGTGGGCTGGCGAGGAAGGCGGCGGTGGCGCCGACCTCGGCCGCGGTGAGCGGCTCGGTAAGTGGAGAGTTCGCGGCGACGTAGCCGACCATCTTTTCGATGATGCCGATCGCACTCGCGGCGCGCGATGCGAGAGGGCCTGCGGAGATGGTGTTGACGCGGAGACCGTAGCGTCGCCCCGCCTCGTACGCAAGCACGCGCGTGTCGCTCTCGAGCGCGGCTTTTGCGGAGGACATGCCGCCGCCGTATCCGGGAATCACGCGCTCGCTCGCCATGTAGGTGAGTGAGAGCACCGATCCGCCAGGTCGCATGAGGGGGCCGAAGCGGCTCACCATCGCGATGAGCGAGTAGGCGCTGACGCTGAGGGCGGTGAGATAGCCATCGCGGCTCGTGTCGAGGAGTGCCTTTTTCACTTCCGGGCCGTTCGCAAGGGAGTGGACGACGATATCGAGCGGCTTATCGCCATAGTCGGTCACGAGACGATCTGCGACGCCATTGATGGAAAAATCGCCGACCTCCGCGTAGCGCTTGTTGGTGCGGATCGACTCGGGAGCGCCGTCGAGCGTGGTGTACGCGGCGTCGAGTGGATAGATCGACTCGAAGGCGAACTTCCCGCCGGTGGACAGCTGGAGCGACTCGTCCATCTTTCCGCGCTCGAGAAGGTTGCGGAAGATGTTGAGCGCCGGGGGCCACGTGCCGACGACCACCGAGGCGCCCGCCTCGGCGAGTGACTTGGCGATGGCGAAACCATATCCGGCGTCGTCGGCGACGCCGGCGACGAGTGCACGCTTGCCGGTGAGATCGATGTTCAGCATGTCGCTTTCGTCCGTTGGCTGGAGTGCGTGCGGAGCGTAACGCACCGCGGCAAAGTAGCTTACACCAGAGGCCACCAGTCTACCAGCAATGACCGCAATCACAACGATCGCAACGCCCGAGCCACTCTCGTCGACGATCGGCCCGCGTTTCGCGCGCGGACTCTGGCGCATCGCCGCCGCCGACGCGTCGTCGGGGAACGAGGTCGAGCTGATGCGCGATGGGACGCGCATCTTCGGCGCGATGATCGAGGTCATCGAGCAGGCGCGCGAGACGCTGGTGCTCGAGTCGTACATGATCGTGAGCGACAGTGTGGGCGAGCGCTTTTCGGTCGCGCTCATCGCGGCGGCGAAGCGCGGGGTGAAGGTGCGCGTGATCGCGGATTGGGCGGGGAGTCGCGAGACGACGCGCGCGTTCTGGCGGAATCTGCGCGACGGCGGCGTCGACGTCCGCATCTTCAACAAGCCTGGCTTCCGCAGATGGCTCGGGCTGTTGCCGCGCGATCATCGCAAGGTGCTCGTCGCGGATGAAGAGGTGTGTGTGACCGGCGGGATCGGGCTGGCGGAAGTGTGGTCGGGATTCGCGGGACGAGGGCGCAAGAAGAAGGCGCCGTGGCGCGACACCGCGGTGCTGATTCGCGGGCCGGCGGCCGAGGATATGGCGCGGGCGTTCGAGACGATGTGGAAGCGCGCGAACTTCGAGGAGCGTCGCGCGGCGCGGCGGCACGCGGTTCGGCGCGCGCGGAACACGAACACGGCGCCTGGACAATGTGCGGGCGCGGTGGTCGGGATCATCGAGGGGGAGCCGTGGCGGCTGCGCGTCGCGCGTGCGCTGCAGATCCAGTCGGTGAGTGCGGAGCGGACGATCTGGATCGCGAGCGCGTACTTCTATCCGTCGAGCGCGGAGATCGAGGCCTTGTGCGGCGCGGCCCTGGATGGCGTCGACGTGCGTGTGCTGGTGCCGAGCAAGTACGATCATCCGTGGGTGCGCAGGCTGACGCGGAGCGTGTACAAGCAGCTGCTGCGGAACGGCGTGCGGATCTTCGAGTGGAACGGGATCATGATGCACGCTAAGACGAGCGTGATCGATGGTCGATGGGTGCGCGTTGGCTCGACGGACTTCAATCCGCTCGGCGTCGCGATCAACTACGAGCTGGACGCGGTGATCGAGAGCAAGGAGCTGGGAAAGGCGGCGGAGGACATGTTCCTGCGCGATCTCGAGGAGTCGACGGAGATCAAGAACGTGTCGCTGACGGAAGCGAAGAAGACTTCGAGCACGGCGCTGTAGCGCGCGAGGCTCGATGGTTCGCGATCCGGTATCTTTCGCGACATGAAAGCAGGGATTTTCGTGATCGCGGAGCTGAGCGATCCGGTGCGCGAGCAGATACTCGAGGTGCAGCGGTGGGCCGACCCGCGCCTCGCGGCGGGAACGCCGCCGC
>JBDTXL010000125.1:0-1660 GCA_040006195.1 Gemmatimonadota bacterium
GCTTCGACCTCGGCGCGGAGGGTGGCTGCGCGCTCGCCGAGCGCGAGGAGGCTGGTGGCGAGTGACGGAGCCGCGCGCGCGAGTGCGGGGAGGAGATCGTGGCGAATGCGATTCCGGAGGTGATCGGGGTGAGCGTTGCCGGGATCCTCCACCCATTCGAGCCTTGTGCGGGCGGCGTAGGCAGCGAGAGGCGCTCTGCTCGATTCGAGCAACGGACGCACGATGCTCGTCTCCGCGCGGAGCGCCGCGAGCCCACGCGCGCCGGAGCCGCGCATCACGCGCATGAGCACCGTCTCGAGCTGATCGTCGCGCGTGTGCGCCGTGGCGACCTGCGCATCACACGCGTGCGCATTGCGATGGAGGAAACTCCAGCGCTGCGCGCGCCATTCGGCCTCGGTGCGCATCGTGGTGCTCGCGCGCTCGGTGATGAAGTCGAGGCCGAGGCGGGCCGCCACACCGCGGACCAGCGCGACGGACTCGGCCGCGTGGGCGCCGGTCGCGTGATCGAAGGTGGCGACGCACGCGATGGATGCGCGCGCGCGCGCGTGGGCGGCGTGCAGCAGCGCCATCGAGTCGCGACCGCCCGAGACTGCCAGCACGACACGCTTCCCGCGCAGCCCGCGGGCGACGAGCTCTGGTACCGGATTCACCATGCTACAGTCTAACTCCACTGGCTCCCGCGACGCAGCCACAATAGATTCACCAGCGTACGCACACTCAACGAGCACTCTGCGAGGATTTCGGTGGAAACTCACGGTCCGCTTGGCACGATCTGGGTAAGTCTCGGTCTGATCTCATTTTATCTGGCGCTGGTGTGGATCAATCTGGTCGTGCTGCCGCTGATCATCACGGCGCTCTTCATGCTGCCGGGCACGCACCTGCTCGACAAGAAGCCCAAGCCGCCCACGGCCTGACACTTTCCAGCGGAAATTGTCGTATTAATGTGCGGGACGAAGCTCTGCTTTCGTCCCGCTCGTCCATCGTGGAGTCAGTGCGTTTTCGTCACGGTGCACACCGTCAAGGAGACACATGATCGGAATCGTCCTGCTCGTCGTCCTCGTCGCCTTCGGATTCTGGTTCGTCGGCGTGTACAATTCGCTCATCGGTTTGCGCAACCAGGTGTTCAATGCCTGGAAGCAGATCGATGTGCAGCTCAAGCGCCGCCACGATCTCATTCCAAATCTCGTCGAGACCGTAAAGGGCGCGATGAATTTCGAGAAGGGGACGCTCGAGTCGGTGATCGCTGCGCGCAACCAGGCGATCGCGGCCACGAGCGGCACCACGAGCCTTCCCACTGCGGGACAGGTGCAGGCGACCGCCGCGGCCGAGGGACAGCTCTCGTCTTCGCTCAGCAAGCTCTTCGCCGTGGTCGAGGCCTACCCCGACCTCAAGGCGACCAGCAACGTTGCGCAGCTGCAGGAAGAGCTGACGTCGACGGAAAACAAAATCGCCTTCGCGCGCCAGCTGTACAACGATCAGGCGACTGTTTACAACACCCGTCAGCAGCAGTTCCCCGGGAGCATCGTCGCGGGCTTTGCGAAGGCAACGCCGGCCGAGCTGTGGGAGATCACGGATGCATCGGAGCGTGAGGTCGTGAAAGTCGATCTCTCGATGAACGCCAAGAAGTGAGCGACGAGGTCAATCTCTTCGCGCAGCAGGA